>JAHEJH010000197.1 GCA_024638905.1 Luminiphilus sp. | reverse complement strand
CGGCGCCTCACTGAATAACGTCACCGCTGCTGCGGTTTTGAGCACTGCACGGCATTTCGCCTCTGCGAGTTGTCCCTCGCCCGCGACAACAATGCGGTGCGCTTTAGTGGCAACGAATATCGGTAAATAGTCCATAGGCCCGGCACTCTACAGGCCTCACCACAAAAAAATAATATTCTTATATTCTGGTTATATAACCATTTTATGAGAATATTTTTCTTTGATAGCGCCGTTAAATAGGCTATTTTCTTATTTTTGACGCAATTCAACGGACGAGCATGGATTTCACCGACAAGACACTGATCAGCCTTCTACAGCGTGATAGCACGTTGTCGCTCGATGAGTTGGCGAAGCGCACGGGCTCAACCAAAACGCCCATCTGGAACCGCATCAAAAAACTCAAGCAGCGCGGCGTGATTCGCCGAGAGGTAGCGCTCTGCGATCCCGAGGCGCTGGGGCTGGGCGCCTGCTTTTTTATTCTCGTGCAAACGAGCGAGCACGACGCCGCCTGGCAGCAACGATTCCTGGACGTGGTGCGCGAGCGGCCTGAAGTGATGGAGGCGCATCGATTAGCGGGTGAAGTCGACTACCTACTCAAGGTCCGCGTCACCGACGCCAAGGCCTACGACAGCTTCTATCAAAGCCTGATTGCAGAAGTGAAAATATTCAAAGTGACCGCACTTCTTTCCATGGAGGAGATCAAATATTCCACTGAACTCGTACTGACCTAAAGACGCAAAGAGGCCACGGCACGAAGAAGGAAATGGAGCGGGAAACGAGGTTCGAACTCGCGACCTCAACCTTGGCAAGGTTGCGCTCTACCAACTGAGCTATTCCCGCATAGTTGTGATTCTAGACGCGCGGCGGTCGGCGTCAACTGTCGGCCGATTCAGCTTGTTCCTCGAGGGTGGTCAAAAACGCCCTGAAATACAAAACCATGGACCACAGCGTCAGGATCACGGCCAACGCGAGCAAGAATAAGCCCAGCAGACGAATCTCCTCAATTGCCGGCCAAGAGGGATACCAAATGAGGATAGGAATCGCCGTCATCTGCACGCCCGTCTTCACCTTGGCGATACCGCTCACCGCCACCGAGGCGCGCTTACCCAACTGCGCCATCCACTCTCGCAGCGCGCTGATCACGATCTCACGACCAATCACTACCATCCCGGCCAACGTGATAAAGATATTGTCCATGCGATGCATGAGCAGAATGAGCGCCACCGTCACCAGCAGCTTGTCGGCCACGGGGTCAAGAAACGCACCGAACTGCGAGGTCTGGTCCATTCGCCGCGCCACCCAACCGTCAAACCAATCAGTGACCGCCGCCACAATAAACACGACAGCGGCGCCCACAGTTGAAATGGGCTGCGGCAAGTAATAGCACAGCACCATTAGCGGGATCGCCACGATCCGCAGTCCGGTTAGCAAATTGGGCAGGTTTTGAGGCAAGGCTGGGCTCCCGTCTGAGCACCTGATTCTGACACAGCCAAGGGGGGCTGTGCTCAGTCGTTCACCGTATGCAAATGATCGTAGATCGTTCGGGCAACGGCGTCACTGATGCCTTTAATTTTGGAGAGTTCCTCAACGCTGGCGTTCTCGATGGCCTTTGCACTCCCAAAATGACGGAGTAGCTCACGGCGACGCTTGGCTCCGACACCGGGAATGTCCTCCAACAGCGACTGCTTGCGCGCCTTAGCCCGCTGCCCGCGGTGACCGCTGATCGCAAAGCGATGCGCCTCGTCACGAATCTGCTGGATCAAGTGCAGCCCGGGATGATCGCCCCTGAGCCGCATCTCGGCACCAGAATCGGCATCGACCAGCGTCTCGAACCCCGCTTTACGAGTGGTACCTTTGGCCACACCGACGACTTTGACACTGGAGATATCGTAGGTCGCCAGCACCTGCCTTGCCTGACTCACCTGCCCTTTTCCGCCGTCGATAAACAAAATATCCGGCAGTTGCCCTTCGCCGTTGGCGAGTCGCTTGTAGCGTCGCTCCAATGCCTGCTGCATGGCGGCGTAGTCGTCGCCCGCGGCGATGTCTTTGATGTTGAATTTGCGATAGTCAGACTTTCGCGCACCGCTACCGTCAAATACCACGCAGGAGGCCACAGTGGCTTCTCCCGAACTGTGGCTGATATCAAAACACTCCATGCGGGTGGGTATCGTCTCGAGATCCAACGCACGGCGCAGTGACTCCAGTCTGCCTGCCATGGTCTGCTTGCCCGCAAGGAAAGAGCGCAGGTTGTTCTGCGCATTCTGCTCGGCCATCTGGAGCCAGCGCGAGCGCGCATCACGGACCTTATCTTTGATGACCACCTTACGCCCCGACTCTGCACCCAACGCTTCTTCGAGGAGCGCGCCGTCTGCCATCGCGTGACTGGTCACGATTTCCTGGGGAATCTGCTGCTGACCCGAGAGATAAAACTGGGGCAAAAAGGCCTCGAGAATAGCCTCGGGGGCCTCATCGAGGCGAATCTGCGGGTAATAACTGCGGCTGCCGAGAACCCTTGCCTCCCGCACAAACAAAACCTGTACGCAGGCGTGACCGTGCTCGGTGAATACCGCCATCAAGTCCAGATCTCCCCGTGTGCCCTCGATATTCTGGGTGGCCTGTACGTTCTGTAGCTGGCTGATCTGATCACGAATGTCGGCCGCCTTCTCATACTCGAGCTCAGCCGCCGCCGACTCCATGTCATCGGCCAGTCGTGTCAGAAGATCTTGGGAGCGACCATTCAAAAAGAGCACCGTCTTGTCGAGCTGCTCCTGATACTCCTCGTCTGACACCAGACCAACACAGGGCCCGGAACAACGTCCGATCTGGTACTGCAAGCAAGGACGGGAACGGTTGCGGAAATAGCTGTCGCGGCACTGCCTAACCTTGAACACCTTCTGCATGAGGTGCAGCGTCGAACGCACGGCGCCGGCGCTCGGGTAAGGGCCGAAGTACTCCCCCTTCCGCCGCTTGGTGCCCCGGTGAAAACTGAGCCGCGGCCAACGATCCTCTGATGAGAGGTAGATATACGGGTAGGACTTATCGTCCTTCAATAAAATGTTGTAAGGCGGCCGGTACTGCTTGATCAGGTTGTGCTCTAGCAGCAGTGCATCACGCTCGGTAGTGGTCACCGTCACTTCAATATTGGCAATGCGCGCCACCAACGCCATCGTTTTGGCAGAAAGGCCCGAGGCACGAAAGTAACTGGTCACGCGATTTTTGAGGTTCTTGGCTTTACCGACGTAGAGCAGCTCGCCGGAATCATCAAACATCTGATACACGCCGGGTCGGGTGGTCAGCTGCGCGAGATAGGATTCTGCGTCGAAATCAGTCATGCCGGTAACGCTTATTCTGTAGCACCGATAACACGCGGCTCAAGCTCCAGCGACACGTCGTAGGCCTCTTTCACACTGCCGGCAATATCCTCTGCCAGCGCAAGCCAGGGCGCCGCCGATCGCGCACCGCAACCCTCCAATACCAGCGCGTGGTCATCCGAGACTTTCACGCCATCGCGCTCCTCTCCCCGCCAGCCCAATTGATCAATGAGCCACGCGGCCGAGATTTTCACCGCATCGCCTGAAGCGGGATAAACAGGTATCTCGGGGAAGTTTTGTCGCAAAATGTCGATATCTTGCTGCGAAATGACCGGATTTTTAAAGAAACTGCCGACATTGGGCGTAATCACTGGATCCGGCAATCGCTCGCGCCGAATGCTGATCACCGCCGCCAGCACCGCATCATGGGTGAGCTCCGCCTCACTGAGTCGCGTTCGCAAAGAGGGGTAGTTCGCCTCGACTACAGCCTCACGATCCAACACAAAATCGACCTCGGTAATGATCCACTGCACCCCTGCCGAGTGCTTGAACAGGCTGTCACGGTAGCGAAATTCGCAGTCATCGCGGGATAAACAGGCGCGCTCACCCGTATGCCGGTGAACCACATGGACCGCCTCGATGCGCTCCGCCACCTCGACACCGTAGGCACCAATATTCTGAATGGGCGCGCCGCCTACGGATCCGGGAATCAGCGCAAGGTTGGCGAGGCCATGAAAGCCCTGATGATGACACCACACGACAAAATCATGCCAGGACTCTCCGGCGCCGACCCTGATAACCACTTGCGTACCGTCTTCGCTCAGCACTTCGCGGCCCTTCATGGCCATCAGCAGCGTCGTACCGGGCAGGTGATCGCAGAGAATCACATTACTGCCCCCACCCAGCACATGGGGCACCGCGCCCTCTTCCAAGGCGGCGATCTCTGCCCGTAGCTGATCTACGGAGATGACAGTCACCAAATGCTGCGCCGTGGCATGGAGTTGCAGCGTATTGAGCCCCGTCAGGTCAGCGCCTGCCGTCACAGTCTTATTGCTCCGCGCCCAGCAACGCCCGAACCGCGGCGAGATCAGATTCGGTGTCGACACCCGCCGGCACAGTCTCCGGTGCCTGCTCGATCTGAATATGCGCGTCGTGGGCAAGGGCACGCAGTTGCTCCAGCGATTCGCTTTGCTCTGCCACCGCCGGCGGCCACCCCACAAAAGTCTTCAGGAACCCGACCCGATAGGCATAAAGCCCGATGTGCCGGAACAAGGGTGCCGGCACTCCACCTTCGCGGTGGAAAGGAATCGCCGAACGCGAAAAATAAAGCGCTCGGCCTGTTTCGCTGGCCACCACCTTCACCACTGATTGCTGATCAGCGTCTGCGGCCGCCAGTGGCTCCATCAGCGTCGCCATATCGGCGCCTGCCATCTGGTCAAGCATCGCCGCCACACGTTGGATATTCGCCACCGGCATTAGCGGCTCATCACCTTGCAAATTGACGACGATGGCGTCGTCTGCCCACCCCAGCTGATCCACGACCTCGGCGAGGCGATCGGTTCCCGAGGCATGATCGGCGCGCGTCATCGCGACCTGAGCCCCCCGATTGATCATCTCATCGACGATACGCTGATCATCAGTTGCCACCACTACGTGCTCTGCGCCCGCCTGCATCGCCCGCTCCCACACCCAGGCCACCATCGGCTTGTCTGCAATGGGTAATAACGCCTTACCGGGAAGCCGGGTGGAACCAAAGCGGGCGGGAATGACAATATTGAACATCGCTGTATTAGGCCTCGACAAATCGCGCGGGCGGCAGGAGCGCCGTCAACCGTGTCAGCAATGATGATGGCAATGCCACCTCAATGGCTACCACCCAGACGCGAGGGTCGGCGCACTCCGGCAGCTTAACCGCGTCCTTGGCGGTAACCAGGACTACCTGCTCGCCGCGACGATCGAGATGGCTCTGGGCGATCGTCTCGTGGTCGCCCAGCGCGTCCATCTCTATCGACAGCCCCTGCCCTCTGAGCATCTCGCAGAATTGTGCGGGCTGACCCAAACCCGTCATGGCGACAACGGATTCAGGCCGCCACTCTGCGAGGCATTCAGGCCACGCTAGCTGCCGGCCCGATGCCAAATGCGTGGCGCTCGAAGGCTGATAACTAAAGCCACGATCTGGGTCACTGCTATTTCGCTCAAGTACCGTATCGACACTGGCGAGGCGACTGGCCGGTTCGCGCAGTGGGCCTGCCGGCAGTAATCGACCGTTACCCAAGCCTCGCTCCGCATCGAGCACGAGTAATTCGATGTCGCGCGGCATGGGGTA
>JAHEJH010000185.1 GCA_024638905.1 Luminiphilus sp. | reverse complement strand
CGGTGATGTTGCGGGCGTATACGACCTGCGGAAAGAGCACACTTAACAGCCGGTACAGACAGTCAAACACCACGACCGGGCGCGCATTCCCGATGTGCACGTAGCTGTAGACCGTGGGCCCGCACACATACATGGTCACGCGCTCGGGATCGCGGGGCGTAAAGACGTCTTTGGCCCCTGTTAGGGTATTGTGAAGACGTAGCTCAGGCATGGGTCGCCGACCAGGTGTCGCGCAGACCAATGGTCATGTTAAAAACTGGACGCTCTGAGGCATGGTCATAACGGTCCGCCACGAAGTACCCCTCACGCTCAAACTGAAATACCTGCTCTGGCTCAGACTCGCTTAAACCGGGCTCCACCATCGCGACCTCAATCACCTCAAGGCTGTGGGGATTCACTGCAGCCAACATATCGTCCTCGCGACCCGGCTCGGGCACCGCGAACAGCCGGTCGTAACGCCTGATCGTTGCAGACAATCCATGCTCGGCAGAGACCCACTGAATCACGCCTTTGGGTTTCACACCGTCGTCCGGGTCGGTACCGGGCACTGACGTCACACATCGGGCCAATACGCGCACGACATTGTCGTCGGCGTCTTTCTCACAGCTCTCCGCCTCGATCACTAATCCGCCACGCAGCCTGACCCGCTTACCCAACACCAGGCGCTTGAACTGCTTGTTCGCCTCCTCGCGGAAGTCGGCTTGATCGATATAGAGCTCACTGCCCATTACCAATTCTCGACTCCCAAATTCTGGGTCCGCCGGATGATTAGGCACGGTCAGCAACATGGGCTCAGCAAGATTAGTCAGCGTCAGGCGAAGAGGCTGCATGACACACATCGCCCGGGGCGCGTGCTGGTTGAGATGGTCCCTTACGGCACTCTCCAGCATCGCCACATCGACCGTCCCGTCAGAGCGGGAGGTACCGACCTCTTCACAGAAATGCCGTATGGCGGCGGCGGGATAACCTCTGCGCCGAAGACCCGCGATAGTCGGCATGCGGGGATCGTCCCATCCGGCGACGACATTCTCGTCTACCAACTCCTTCAGCTTGCGCTTGCTCGTGATGGTGTAGCTGGTATTGAGCCGGGCAAACTCGATTTGTCGCGGCTGATGGGGCACCGGCAGATTCGTGATGAACCAATCGTAAAGCGGCCGGTGGTCCTCAAACTCCAGCGTGCAGATAGAGTGGGTAATCCCCTCGATCGCGTCCTCCTGTCCATGAGCAAAGTCATAGGTGGGATAGATTGGCCACTCTGAACCCGTCTGGTGATGTGCCGCGTGCCGAATGCGATACAGGATGGGGTCGCGCAAATTCATATTGCTCGAAGTCATGTCGATCTTGGCGCGCAACGCCCGCTCGCCGTCGGCAAATTCGCCCCGGCGCATGCGTTCAAATAAATCACGGTTCTCGTTGACGCTTCGGTCGCGAAACGGACTGTTCCGCCCTGCCTGTGTCAACGTGCCCCGATACTCGCGTGCCTCTTCAGCGGAGAGATCGCAGACATACGCAAGCCCCTCATCAACAAGATACAGAGCCCACTGGTAAAGCTGCTCGAAGTAGCCCGAGGCGAAGCGCACCTCTCCAGCCCACTGGTATCCCAACCAGCGGACGTCCTCCTGAATAGAGTCGATAAACTCCTGACTTTCTTTCTCAGGGTTAGTGTCGTCAAAACGGAGATGGCACTGCCCACCAAACTGCTCAGCAAGGCCAAAATTTACGGTGATCGACTTCGCGTGACCGATATGCAGAAAACCATTCGGCTCTGGTGGAAACCGCGTGACCAACGCATCGACACGCGCGGCCTCCAGATCACCCTGAATCTGTGTGCGCAAGAAGTTACTGCGAAGCTCCGCGGACATCTCGAACCCTAGGCAATGCGCCCTGAAATGAGCCGCGTACTATACCAACTGGGCGTCGAGCTTGGCATGGGAGCATTCCCACTTACCGCAAAAATTCGGCATCGCAACCACTCGCCATCTCAGGTACGATGCCGCCTCCCGATTTAGACCCCTGAGGTACTCATGCCAGCTGCGCATATCCTGATGACCACCACTGTCGGCCCCATGACCCTGGAGCTCGACGCAGACAATGCTCCGAAGACGGTGGAGAATTTCCTGTCGTATGTGGCGAATGGCTTCTACGACGGCACGATTTTTCACCGGGTCATCAATAACTTCATGATTCAGGGCGGCGGTTTCACAGCTGACATGGAGCAAAAAGAAACACAGGCCCCGATCGACAATGAAGCCAACAATGGTCTCAAGAACGCCCACGGCACGATCGCCATGGCACGCACACAGGACCCGCATTCCGCAACCGCGCAGTTCTTCATCAATGTTCAGGACAACGACTTCTTGAATCATACCGGTGAAAATATGCAGGGCTGGGGATACGCTGTGTTCGGCAAAGTGACCGAAGGCGAGGATGTGCTCGATAAGATCAGATGCGTGCAAACCGGTGGTCAGGCCGGACATCAAGATGTCCCCGTCGAGCCCATCATCATCGAGAGCGTGACCGTCATCGACGACTAAGGGCTGCTCGGTGCACCGACTTTTTGTCAGCGATTTACACCTTAGCGACGACACACCTGACATCGAGGCGGCACTGATTGCGCTGCTAAAACACGAATCCCCCTTCGATTCGCTGGTCATGCTCGGCGATATCTTCGAGGCATGGGTGGGCGACGATGACGACTCGCCGCTTGCTGAGCGCATCAGGTTAGCGCTCCGCGCACTCGCAGATTCGGGCACCGAGATCCTTTTCTGCAGAGGGAATCGCGATTTCATGCTGGGAGAGCAGTTCGCCAGTGACATTGGCGGCGTCCTCTTACCCGATCAGACTGTGCTAGACGTCGCAGGACATCCTGCGCTGTTGCTCCACGGCGACACCCTGTGTACTGACGATGTGGACTACCAGCAATTCAGAGAACTCGTTCACTCCCCCGAGTGGCAGACTGAAATGATGGCAAAGTCACTCGATGAGCGCCGTGAGCTGGCCCGCCAGTTGCGATCAATGAGCATTGATGCAGCGAGCAACAAACCCGAAGACATTATGGATGTGAACCAGAGTGCAGTGAGTGCTGCCATGCGCGACACCGATGTGTCGGTAATGGTGCACGGCCACACTCACAGACCTAACCGACACCAGTGTGACACTGGGGAGCGCATCGTATTGGGAGACTGGACTGCACAAGCCGGCTGGCTGCTCCGCGAGCGAGGCAGCGAGCTCAGCCTAGAGCGCTTTTCTATCGGCTAATGCTGTGTCCCGACAGGGCCGCTATGAAAGCGGAACTCAGTGTCCGCACTCTCCACCAGCCCAGCCTCAAGACCACGAAAGTAATCGAGTCGGTCCGCCAAATGCGCCTCGTCGGCCAACGATTCGGCCAAGCGCAGATAGTCGGTGTAGTGCCGAGCCTCACTCTTCAGCAGTGAAAAATAAAAGTCACCCAGCTCCCTATCCAGCTCCGGAGCGAGCCTCGCAAAACGCTCGCAGGATCGGGCCTCGATGAGCGCGCCGACAATGAGCGTATCAATCAGTCTTCCAGGCTCCTGTCGACGCACCCCTTTGTGGAGTCCCTGAGCATACCGAGAGGCGCTAAGGGGCTCATAGGCAATATCGCGCTCCGCCATCATCTTGATCACCTGCTCGAAATGGCGGAGCTCCTCACGAGCAAGCCGGGACATTTTATTCAGTAGCACCGAGTTGTCAGTGTAGCGATGCATAAGCGCCAGAGCCGTCGCCGCCGCTTTTTTCTCACAATTGGCATGATCGATGAGCAGGGTAGACTCCTGCTCGCGCTGCAATGCCACCGCCACCCAGGCATCGGGCGTGGGGCAAGGTAAAAACTCTTTGATACCCGCCACTAAAGCCTCAGCCGCACTCATCGGAGGGCCTCCTGAGGCGGCTCATCCGCAAACAGATCTCTGGTAGCGATGTAGCGGTCATAGTGGGCGGAGGAAAGAATCCAGAATTCCTCATCAATCTGATCTCGGAGCGCCACCAGCGTCATATCTCTACAGCTGGGCAGTACCTCAAACCCGTACTGCTCGGGCTGAGCAATTTGTGTCGCACCCGCCTTCAGCAGCGCGAAAAGATGGCAGTAGGGATCGTGATGCGGCTGATGACGAATTTTCTGCACCGACAGCTGCCAGTCCAACAGCTTTTGGTCGACAATTCGGAACTTGTTGGCCACACACATGGCCAGAAAGCGGTCTAGACGCGCATCAATCGCCTGTTTTTGTGCCTGTGAATAGCCATTCCAGTCAATCACCTCATGTGCAAAGCGCTTGCAACCGCGACAAACCGCATCACCGATACCGGTGGAGCAGACGCCGATGCAGGGGGTTCGAATGGGATTGAGGTCAGACACGGTTCCTCCGAAGCGAGCAAAGTTTAACAGTTTCTGTCTTGAGGCAATGCCCCCGCCATCGGCTGAATGAATGAGGGGTATTCAAACCGTCGTTAACCTCGGAAACAGTCGCCACGCTATAATCGCGGCATCGAGAACCCTGCACGTAAAAGGACGCCGTAAATGCTGGAAGCCTACCGTCAACACGTCGCCGACCGCGCCGCCCAGAATATACCCCCTACCCCGCTATCTCCGGAGCAGGTTGCCGACTTGCTGGAACTGCTTAAGAACCCACCAGCGGGCGAGGAGGCCTTTCTTGTCGAACTGCTGACCGAGCGCGTCCCCCCGGGGGTTGATGAGGCCGCATATGTCAAAGCGGGCTTCCTGTCGGCACTGGCGAAGGGGGAGACCAGCTGTGATTTGATTGACCGCGAGCATGCCATTCGCCTACTGGGCGACATGCATGGCGGCTACAACATCGCCACGCTGGTCGGATTACTCGACGATGAGGCCTTGGGCAGTCACGCAGCAAGAGAACTGAAACAGACGTTACTGGTGTTTGACGCCTTTCATGACGTGGTGGAGCTGGCAAACGGCGGATCAAAGAATGCCCAAGCCGTTTTGGAGAGCTGGGCGGCCGGAGAATGGTTCACCGAACGCCCCGAGGTGCCTGAGTCGCTTAAAATGGTGGTATTCAAAGTCACCGGAGAGACCAATACCGATGACCTCTCCCCCGCTCCCGACGCCTGGTCGCGCCCCGATATCCCACTGCACGCGCTGGCCATGTTCAAGATGGCCCGAGACGGTATTGAACCCGATGCGCCAGGCGTCACCGGACCACTGAAACAAATCGAGGCAATCAAGCAGGCAGGTCTGCCGGTGGCATTTGTTGGCGACGTAGTGGGAACAGGATCATCGCGCAAATCTGCCACCAACTCCGTGCTCTGGTACTTCGGTGAAGATACGCCCGGTATCCCAAACAAAAGGGCTGGTGGCGTCTGTATTGGCGGCAAGGTCGCGCCCATCTTCTACAACACGATGGAGGACGCCGGCGCACTGGTATTCGAGGCGCCCGTTGATTCGCTCGGCATGGGTGATGTGATCGAGATCCGTCCCTATGACGGCAAAATCCTGTCAGAGAGTGGCGATGTACTGTCGGAATTTGCCTTACGCTCCGACGTGCTCTTGGATGAAGTCCGCGCAGGCGGGCGCATCAATCTCATTATCGGGCGTGGCCTCACCGGCAAGGCTCGAGAGGCGCTGAGCCTGGGTGAAACCGATCTGTTTCGCACACCAGAGCC
>JAHEJH010000011.1 GCA_024638905.1 Luminiphilus sp. | reverse complement strand
TTCGTGCAGTCTCAGCTTCAACTGCTCGCACTGCGTTTTGTCACCGGGATTGGTATCGGAGGCATGCTCGCAACCCTAACTGCTCTCGTATCGGAATACTCAAATGACAAGCGGCGCGGGATCTGTATGGGGTTGTTGCAGTCAGGCTATCCTCTGGGCGCTCTTCTTGGGGGAATAATTGCCGCGCAAATAATTCAGTTCGCAGATTGGCGGTCTCTATTTCTGTTTGGGGGGGCGCTCTCAGCATTACTGCTGCCTTTGATCGTTATTCGCCTACCGGAGTCGCTTGATTTCGTATCGAGATCTAGAAATTCTGGGACTTATGAGATGAAAGGGCGGCTTCTTGAAAGGTTTGATTTGTCTGAGCCTCCAGCCAGCATGGTCGAGGACTTGGACCAAGGCGCTGGCAGCTGGAGAAGCTGCTTCGCACCGTCCCAAGTTAGGATAAACACCCTATTGCTTTGGTCTTGTTATCTAGCGCTCATGTTTTCGTTTTATTTCGTCGTAAGTTGGACGCCTAAATTATTGGTAGATGCTGGGCTTTCGACCTCCCAAGGGATATCAGCGGGGGCAATTCTGCAGGCTGGCGGGCTGATAGGCGCTCTGGTTATCGGTCTTTTGGGCAGCCGATACGAGGTGAACAAGTTGGCGTCTTTGTTCTTTATGGCGAGTGTAATCATGATTTTGACGTACGGTTGGGCTGACGCTGAATTGACAACGTTGATGATACTGTCTGCCATGATGGGCTTTTTCCTTATCGGTGCCATGATTGGTCTCTACACTATTGGACCAGCGTTGTACGATTCGAAGTCAAGAGTGACGGGCGTTGGATTGGCGATTGGCGTGGGCAGATTGGGGGCGATAGCAGCGCCTTTTGCGGGCGGCCTCATGTTGGAGGCGGGCGTCGAAGTAAGCCTCATATACGCTGTGTTTACCGCGCCACTCATTTTGGCAGCATTTGCGGTGCGCTCAATATCTCTGCCGATGTCTTTTAGATGATCCGGCTAGCGTGGCTGAAAATTCGCTGTCTAGGGGGAGATATCATCGGGCAAAGCGATGCACTACACTCCGCCGCGCATCTCATTAACAAGCAGTTTGTAAAAAAAAGAAGAATTTTATTAGGAACGGAGTCACATAATGACAAAGTTTGAGCAAAGGTTTTCCCACTTGTCACTGTCACACGAGCGCAGGCCACTTCGATTATCGCCAGCATTAGCTTCCAAGCGGTGGCTAGCGGGCACGATGTGTCTTATAGCGATCGCGACTTTGCCCACAGACGTCAGCGCCAACCTAGAAGAGGTGGTGGTGACAGCGCGGAAAAAAGTGGAGTCATTGCAAGACACGCCTATCTCGGTAACGGCCCTCTCGGGAGATCGCCTGGAAGACATGGGCTTATCACGCATTACGAAGCTCCAGAACGTTACGCCTAATCTCGTGTTTCAAAATACGCCGGCATATAGTGGCGCCGGTAACAACGCCGCGGTCTATATTCGGGGCGTAGGGCAGAAGGACTTCGTTCCAACTATAGATCCTGGTGTCGGCATTTATGTCGATGAGGTTTATCTGGGTCGATCGGCGGGTGCCGTATTGGACATGATAGATATTCAGCAGGTGGAAATACTGCGCGGGCCACAGGGGACCCTATTCGGCAAGAATACTGTTGGTGGCGCAATTAGCATCACTACCACCAAGCCAAATGATGAGTTTGGCGGGAAAGTTGACATCAAGGTAGGAACAGACGAGCGACGAAATATAAGGGGTGTACTCAACGTACCCTTGTCAGACACCTTATATGCTAGGGGCAGTTTTGGAAGTCTGCAGCAGGATGGTTATGTTTTCAGACCCTTTGATGGAAAAGATCTTGGCAATCAGGATACCGTCATGGGCAGATTGGCTTTAAGGTGGGCCCCGTCTGACACCTTTACAGCGGACTTGTCGTTCGACTACTACGACGATGAGACAAATGGCCCGCCACTACTTACGACGAGGGTCGACGAGTTCCCGGAGAGTGCAACGGCAATCCCCGGGGGTAACTTTCCTTTTATTCATAACTTGTTTGCAGGATTCAACCCGGATTTTGGTGGCCCGAATCCAGTGGTCTGCACACTGCCGGACGCGCCGGTCGCCTGTTTTACTAATGCCAATGCGGTCACGGGCGACAACACTAATTTGGGCACTGGCCCTAACTTCTCAGAGATGGAAAACGAAGCGGTTTCGCTGACCCTGACCTGGGATCTCGATGCCTTCACCGCAAAATTGATTGCCAGCCATAGAAGCCTCGATGGGCAGTTTGCGAGCGATCGGGACGGTTACGTTCAGAATGACGGCGAGCCTGCTGTGCCGGGACTGCCGATCATGGTCAATCCGGTAACTCACTACTTCGATACCTTCCAGCAGGATCAATTTTCCGTTGAACTGCAACTGTCTGGGAGCTCGGTACAGGACAGGTTGAGTTGGGTGGTAGGTTTATACGCCTTTGAGGAAGATGGAGAAAACATTAATCCGGTAGATTTCACCACTGTGTCGATACAAAGTGGCGGCTACTTTGATTATTCGAGTGAGGCGGTTTTTGCTCAGGCAACTTTCGATTTTACCGAGAAACTCTCTGCGACAGCGGGCATACGCTATACGAAGGAGGATCGAGACTATTTGCCTGATCAATACATTGAGGAAATGCCGCTCGGAGGGTTGCCATTTCCTTGCTTCAACTCAGACGGCTCGGAAAAAGCGTGTGCCCTTGGGGACCGCGTAGTTCCATTCGAGACTGTGAACAACTCGATCTCTGAAAGCACACCGATGGTGAGTATCAGCTACTCGCTTACGGGCGACATAATGCTCTACGGTACCTACAGCGAGGGCTTCAAAGTTGGTGGTTTCACGCAACGCATTTTCCCTCCTGAGCCGAGCCTGCCTGCGTTTGGTCCTGAATACGTGGATTCGTTAGAGGCTGGAATTAAAGCGGAATTCTTTGATAATTCATTGCGAGCGAATTTTGCGATCTTCTCTGCGGATTACACTGACTTGCAGATTCTTATAAACGAGCCCAGCAGAGTGGGGCCGTACACCACCAATGCGGGCGATGCGACAATTGAGGGCTTCGAGCTCGAGATTAACTATATGGCTCAAAATGGGGTGTTGATTGATCTTGCGGTTGGCTACACCGATGCTGGCTATGATTCTCTGAACCCTGATCTTTTCTCTGGACTGAGCGTGTCTGACCCCTTGGTGTTTGTATCAGAGTGGAACACTAATCTGTCGGTCACTAAAACTTTCGATACCCAGTTCGGTGAGATAACACCAAGACTGGATTGGTCATGGCGGAGCAAGTTCTACAACAATGCGGGCGGTCTTCCGTTCGCACCTGCCTGGGCTGACCCTTTAGTTCAGCCTGATTATTCCGTGGTGAACATGAGTGCCAGATGGCAGTCCGGGTCATCCGGACTGAGCATTACGGCTGGTGTCGACAACGTTGGCGATGAAGAATTCAGTATATTTGGAGACTACCAATCAAGTTTCGGTAGCACGGCTCAGGCATTTGATCGCGGAAGGCAGTACTACCTGATGCTGGGCTACACCTTTTGAGTAGGCGCGGCAATATCGAACCTGGGCAGGCACTTGCGCAGCCGAGGACCTATCAGATTCGATAGACACTGAGTTATGCAAAGATAGTGATGGGTGTCGAGCGCGTGGGCGAAAGTGGCGCACCCTTGGTGTAGAGACTTCACCTCACAAAACAAGTGCAGGTGCTGTATGCCTGCGCTACGTGCGAGCAGTCGTTACGTGGTTTTTCCGATGGAGTGCGCCTAACTTTCCCGTCTAGGTTATGTTAAGCGGGGCGGATTCGCTATGAGTCGCGGAATCAGGCTCTGATCAGTTTTTATCTTCAGGTTCTTTGGTTGAAGCTTTTGCGGCCGCAAACGCCGACGGCTTCCATATGCCTCGATCGTGCATCAGTTTAACCTGCTTTTTGATGACGCTTTCCTCGTACTCTTGGTGCTGCATTGGCTCCCTGTTCAAATACAGGTTCTTCGGATAAATCGGTTCCCTATAAACTGTTTGATACAGCTCCGTTCTTAGGTCTTTCATCCAATTTGTCCATAGAGATGACTCCCTGTGATGCCTCATGGCTTCTATGTTTATCGGACCACAAACACTGGTAGAAACTCCACCGTATTCTTGTCTTCCTACTTTCTGTCCTCGGTAATCTACGATCATCGATTGACCACCGAAGGTGTCTACTGGAGTTTCGTCGTCCTGCGTAAGGAAATAGGTGCCCATATTGGGTGCGACAACATAGAAGTTATTGTCCAGAGCTCTGGCTCTTGTCGATATCTCGAAATATTCGTTTGATGCGGCTGGATGCGGGAGCGAGGCCCTATAAACAATTTCTGCGCCATTCAACGCTAGCGCCCTTGCGTTTTCTGGATAGGAGCCCTCGTTGGCCATCATAATACCCATGCTGCCGATCTCTGTGTGAGCGACCGGCCAGAAGGCATCGAGGTTATCTCCGTATCTGTCGATCCACCAATCATAGATATCATGTGGGCAAACCGAATGCTCCACCGGATACAACGGAGCCACTTTGTAGTGTTTTAGGATCACGTTGCCCTGCGGATCCAGAATGAAGCCCACATTGAAAAACCTGTCTGGAATTTCTTCATGACGAGCTTTTGCTTGAGCCATTACGTAAACCCCGTGGGGCCTAGCAATTTTCTCCGCGATCAACTCAACCTCGGGCCCCGGTATGTCAATGGCACATTCTCTTGCGAATAAGGTGTGTTCGGTGTCCATGACCTCGTCATTGAACCCTTGCAGAGCACCCTCGGGCAAAGCAATTAACTTCACTGGTAGATCAAGAGAGGATAGCCAAAGAGCCGCATTTGCCATCGACGCTAGGTGCTCAATGTTTTTTTTGATCTCTTCTCGATTCCGTATGCCCCACACGGTGGGGATAAGTCCGACGGCATTGTACGGTTCAATCATTGATGCGCCTCCGAGGTGGTTTGCTTCAGCATAATCCAGCGGCGTTTGAGTTTATGGGAAGCGGGTGAATTTGTAACGTGGTAACTGAGGCTTACAGGCGTTTCCAAGATCCTTGTCACCAATGAGGGATTGTTCTACGTCGCGCCGACCGCTTTTTAAAATATGGCTCTTGGCGCTGCCAATAGCCTTTTAGGCAGGAACAGAATTCCCCGCTATGACTGCCATTCTATTCTGGAGTCAGCCAGTGGTTATGCTACCTTTGAAAAGAAATTCGAGGGCTAGTGAGCCCTCGAAAATGGCATCGACACAGTCGTCTCTTTCAGCGCTGACAGGCCTCAATCTGCAATCGTTGGAACACTTGCCATTGCTTCCTGAATAGCGCTGTCGGGCAAGTCCAAGTCAACCATCTGCCCTGAAAGAAATGTTTCGTAGGCCGCGAGGTCCAGATGCCCATGACCACACAATGCGGTCAAAATGACTTTCTCCTCACCGGACTCCTTACATGCCATGGCCTCTCTCACCGCTGCCGCAATTGCGTGGGTGGGTTCCGGTGCCGGCACGATGCCCTCGCTGCGAGCGAATTGCAGCGCTCCCTCGAAACATTCGGTTTGGGGAACTGAGATCGCTTCCACGAGCCCTAGCTCATAGATATGTGAGACCAGTGGCGCCATGCCGTGATAGCGCAACCCCCCTGCATGGATGGGCTCTGGAATAAACGACGCACCGAGCGTATGCATTTTCATCAGGGGCGTCAGGCCCGCAGTGTCACCAAAGTCGTAACGATATTCGCCTTTTGTGAGTGTTGGGCAAGCCGCCGGCTCAACGCATCGAATCGTCGGGTTCATTTTGCCTGCGAGCTTCTCGCGCAGGAAGGGAAATGCCAAACCCCCGAAATTGGAGCCGCCGCCGGTGCAGCCCACCAGCACATCGGGTGTTTCGTCGACTTTCGCCAACTGCAGCAAGGCTTCCTCACCGATAATGGTCTGGTGGAGCAACACGTGATTGAGCACGCTACCGAGTGCGTAGCGGATGGATGGATCTTCCACTGCTTCGGCAACAGCCTCTGAAATCGCGATCCCCAATGAGCCGGGGTGGTCCGGATCCTGAGCAAGCAGTTGCTTACCATAGTCGGTGACGTCAGACGGGCTTGGGTGTACCTGTCCACCCCAAATTTCCATCATGGTGCGGCGGTAGGGTTTGGCTTTGTATGAAGCGGCTACCTGCCAGATCTCGCATTCGAGCCCAAACTGGGCGCAGGCGAACGCCAGGGAACTACCCCATTGGCCCGCGCCAGTTTCGGTGGTGAGCTTGCGAATGCCCTCCTGCGCGTTGTACCAGACCTGCGGTACCGCGGTGTTGGGTTTATGAGAGCCCGCCGGGCTTACGCCCTCGTACTTGTAGTAAATACGCGCCGGCGTATCGAGTAACTTCTCAAGGCGGTGTGCGCGGAACAGGGGGCTGGGGCGCCACAGTCGGTACACATCAAGCACATCGCCCGGGATATCAATGTAGCGTTCAGCTGACATTTCCTGCTCGATCAATGCCTTAGGGAACAGCGCGGCGAAGTCGTCTCCTGTCGCCGGCTGGTGTGTACCTGGATGCAGCGGCGGTGGTGGTGGCTCCGGCAGGTCTGCAACGACGTTGTACCAACGCGTCGGCATCTCTGACTCGTCAAGATAGATTTTGGTGGGAGTACTCATAGTCATGGTCCACAGGGCCTTGCGGGTATGCCGCTGAAATGCCCTAAATCAGTCAAAAGATCGCGCATGATAAGGGAGACAGCGCACAACGCAACTGCCGTGAAGGGCGAACAATCAAGCTCAAGTTCATGTGGGTGGGCGATATCGGCGGTTTTGCGCGGCGCGATCAAAGATTTGATGCCATCAGTCATGAATGAGCTGCCATCAGCTCACAAAGAGCCCTTATCTAAGCCTTTGGGGATCTCTCTCGCCAGCAATCCATTCAGGTGCCTCCCGGCGTAACAGAGCCTTACTGTAATAACGATAAATTCGCGTGACGCGGACATTTTTTAGGCGCTACACTCCGCCACCGCTCGTTTCACGCCCCAACCAGCTTTCGCCCATGTCTATCAGCACATTTGACCTGTTTAAGGTGGGGATTGGTCCCTCCAGCTCTCATACCGTCGGCCCCATGCATGCCGCGCGGATGTTTGCAGTGGCGCTTGAGGACACCGGCTCCCTAAGCCGCTGTTATCGCGTGACTACCGAGCTGTTTGGCTCACTTGGGGCCACCGGTGCTGGCCACGGTTCTCCAAAAGCGATCATTTTGGGATTGGAGGGCGAAGCGCCCGACACGGTCGACATTGAAGGCATTGAAGCCCGGATAGCCGCCGCGCGCGAGCACGGTAGCCTAAACCTGCTGGGCGCGCATCAGATTGCGTTCGACTACCGCGACGACTTGATCATGCACCGCACCGAGACGCTGCCCTTCCATGCCAATGGCATGCGCTTCACGGGTTACGACGAGCAGGGCGAGGTACTGCAGACCCGGGTCTACTACTCGGTAGGCGGCGGATTTGTGGTGGATGAGTCGGCGAGTGACGGAGACGTGGTGGTAGATGACCCCACGCCGGTTCGATATCCGTTCTCCACCGCCGAGGAGCTGCTCGCACTATGCAAGGAGCATGGCCTTTCCATCAGCTCGCTGATGCTGGCCAACGAGTTGGCCTGGCGCAGCGAGGCTGAGATCCGCAGCGAGCTACTCGCGCTCTGGGAGGTCATGCAGGCCTGTATCGACCGCGGCTGCCGCACCGAAGGAATTATGCCCGGCGGCCTCAAGGTCAAAAGGCGGGCGGCGCAGTTGTACCGCCAGTTGAAGAGTCAGGGCGACTCCCTTGGCGATGAGTCGCTGAACACCATGGACTGGGTGACGCTGTATGCCCTGGCGGTGAATGAGGAGAACGCGGTCGGTGGCCGGATTGTGACGGCGCCCACCAATGGCGCGGCCGGGATTATTCCCGCGGTGCTCAAGTACTACCTTCACCATTGCCGTGGCGCGAGTGACGAAGACGTGTGCCGATTCCTGCTGACGGCAGGCGCGATTGGCATCCTCTACAAGATCAACGCCTCTATCTCGGGTGCCGAGGTCGGCTGCCAGGGTGAGGTGGGCTCGGCCTGCTCTATGGCGGCGGGCGCCTTGGCCGACGCTCTGGGCGGCACCCCCGCTCAGGTGGAGAACGCCGCTGAAATCGCGATGGAGCATAACCTTGGCCTGACCTGTGACCCGATCGGCGGCCTGGTGCAGGTGCCCTGCATCGAGCGTAATGCCATGGGTGCGGTGAAAGCCATCAGCGCCGCGCGGATGGCGCTGCGTGGTAGTGGCGAGCACTTTGTCTCGTTGGATCAGGTGATCAAGACGATGCGCGATACGGGTCGCGATATGCAGGATAAGTACAAAGAGACCGCCCGCGGCGGGTTGGCGATTAACGTTCTCGAGGTGCCGGTCAGTTTGATCGAGTGCTAGGTGGTGGGGCGATATTTTTGAGCGGCCTGATGGTCAACCGCACAATATTTTTTTTCGAGTACATCAGGAAGGCCGTGACTGTAGACACTTCCTCGAAGGTCGCTATCTTGCGTCGGTAGCTGCTGAAACTCACTTTCTCAAATCTCCCGCGAGCGTCAGGGCCGCCAGAAAACCGATTCCAATGGCCAATCCCATCAAAGTCTCGGTCATGCTAAGTCCCAACAGCATCTCTGGCGTGAACGAGCACAGATTGCGCACCTCAAAGAGCCAGGGCATCCATCGATCCACGGCGAACCAGTCCGGCATACCGAGTTGAAACTGGCAACTGCCATCCCCGATGCCGTTTTCCAGTCGGTACAAGTACCGGGCGCGCTCAAACAGGCCTGCAGCTGCAGTGAGCACACCTAAGTTCCCCACAACACGCACCAGTGTGATCTGCGGTGTGATGAGCATGATGAGTGCGATCAGTGTAAAAGCGACCACCCAAAGTCGGGCATGAATACACACCTGACAGGGCTCATCACCCAGCGCGTATTGGTAATACAAGGCCACGCTCAGGAGGGCGATACCAAACAAAACAAGGGTCAGCCAGTACCAGCGAGATTTGAGAAAGCGCGAGAGTGTTGTCACGTTGTTAGCGATGCCATCTGTGGTGGATCAAGTTGAACGCGCTAAGTTTACCGTTTCCCGCACGCCCTCGCCGAAAGGTTGCAGGCAGCGCCATAACATGACAGCGGAAAACAGTGATGAGGCAATCACCACGCAACTGATAGACCAATCGATCATCGCTGGATCTTTAAACACATAATCTGTGAGCAGGGCGACGGCGGTGGGTCCCAGCGACAGGCCCAGCAGCGAGATCGTGAGTAAGTAGAGCGCCATGGTTTGCCCCCGGATTTGATTCGGGGTCACATTAATGACCGCGATAGAACCCGACGCGGTGGTCATGGCGGGACCGATACTGGCAGGAATCATCGCCATCAACGCTGCTTGGCCCGTAGATGCGAGTGGGAGATACACAACCCCCGGAAGGCAGATCGCGATACTGAGTAACGCGACCTTCAGTTCCGCGTTCTGCTGCCCGGCACGGTGTAGCTTGTCGATCAGGCTCCCGGCGAGGAACACGCCCAGCGGGCCGGTGGCCAAAATAATCAGGCCGTATCCGAGGCCAATGTCACCCATGGTCCAGCCGTGAACGCGAGCGAAACTGGTGGGAATCCAGGAGAACAGCGCATAACCGACAATGGTATTTACCGACATGCCGAGAAAGAGCGGGACATAGATCTTTCTTCTGCCATGCAGGAACGAGAGGACTTCGCGGAAACTTAGATTCTGAGCCGCTGAGCTGGTCTCTTGCCTGGCCGGCTCGCGCACAGTGAGCATCAGAAGGACTACCAGAAGCCCGGGCAGTGCGACGAGGAAAAATACGTACTGCCAGGCTGCCACACTGCCAATGACCGGCAGCACATGGCGTTCGCTGGTGCTGACATAGGTGATCACCATCCCGCCGAACACCATGGCGAAACCGGTGCCGAGCGACACCCCGGCGTTGTAGGTCGCCAGCGCCTTGCCGCGCACACCCGGTGGAAAATAGTCGGCGATCATGGACGTTGCGCTCGGGGTGAGGCTGGCTTCGCCTACGCCCACTCCCATTCGCGCCAGAAACAGTTGCCAGTAGTTGCCTGCGAGTCCACAGGCGGCAGTCATCGCGCTCCATAACGTGACACCACCGATAATGATATTACGGCGCACGGTTTGATCCGCGAGGCGACCCAGTGGCACCGCCATAAAAACGTAGAAAATGGAGAAAGCCAAGCCCATCAGCAGACTCATCTGCGTATCGCTCAGAGAAAGATCGGCCTGAATTGGTCCGACCATCAGTGCGAGGATTTGGCGATCGAGGAAGGACACCAGGTACGCAAAGGTGAGCACCCCCACGACGTACCAATGGTAGGCAGTGGTTTTATGAGACGCCTGCAGCTCAGTCATGGGGATGATGTGAACCTATGTCGACAAAACGCTCCGGACTTCATGGCCCTTACCGGAAGCGGGGCATGACGTGGGACGCGAACAGTTTCGCCTGCTCGACCATGGCCACCTGTCGTGCCCCATGCGGGTGCGCAACCGGAGAGCCTCCCAGCTGATAAACGTGCTCCAGTCCCAGGTCGATCAGTGGCTCCAGGCGCTCGATACATTTGTCCGGTGGGCCACAGATCGAGAACCAGTCGACAAAAGCCTCATCGATAAGCTCAAGGTGCGTTCCCTCTTCCTGGGCGTGACGTGCCATGTCGTACTGCGACTGCATACTTTCAGCGATCGCACGCAGTTTGGTTGGCAGGTGATCGGTCGGCGCGTTTTTGAGTCCCGCAAAATGCGCGACCATGCCAGCGATCAACTTGCCCAGCGACAGGGCTCTTTGCTCGTCCTCGTCGCAGACCAGATTGATGTAGGCACCGATTTGAATGCTGTCTCGGGGCCGGTCGATCTTGTTGAGATGTTCAAGCGCCGTATTCATTGCCCACTGCAGGCGCTCGGGTGCGCTACCTACTGCAAAGGAGATGCGGTCGCCTACCTCGACGGCCATCTGAATGGTTTTGGGGCCGGTGCAGGCGATATCGATAGGGACAGGGTGATATGGGTAGGAATCGAGCCAGCGAAGCTGCGACGCGCGTCCGTTACGTTCCACGACGTCACCATTCAGGTAGGCCCGGAGCCGTTCGATAAACGTTTTGAGTTGCGCGGTGGTGCTATTACCTTTACCAATGTGCGCGAGACTCGAGTCACCCCGGCCGATGCCGCACAGCGCGCGACCGCCTGTCTCTGCAGACAGAGAAGCCAAAGCGCTGGCGAGCACAGCCGGATCGCGAGTAATGGGGTTGGTGACGCCGGTGCCGACCCGAAGGCGTTGTGTTCCTGCCCCGGCGAGGTTGAGCTGTCCGATCGGATCCGGGGAAAGGTTCTGGGTGTCGGGACTGAGCAAAATATCGAAGCCCAGTCGCTCCGCCTCCGCAGCCAGTTGCGCGGTGTTGCCCGGGCTGGGCTCCATCACAATACCGAATTCCGTCATGCCAGTTCCATGTGCTCTTTGCGGCGTTTCCGAGCCCACTTAAATCCCTTTCCTGCAGTGCGTCAATGGTTGTTGCTGGTTGCGTGATAAGGTCTTTTGGATGGATCAATATTCTGGACAGCATGAACGTGGCCCTCAGGCAGAGAGCATTTCGCTGGCACCCATACCGGGTGCTGAGGCAGATCACCTGTTGTTGCTCTCCGATGAATATATGGCCTCGTTATATCCCGCAGAGAGCAATCATCTTGTCAGTAGCGAGAGCCTGAGAACCGGTGACGCGGTCTTCCTCGGCGCCTTTCTGTCATCAAGCCCTGATGCCGCAGGCCAGCCGGCGAAAACGGATGAACCGTTACCCGGCAGCGAGGTTGGTGACTGTATTGCCTGTGTTGCGGCGCGTTTCTATCGCGAGGCGGAGTATGCCGAAATCAAGCGGCTGTATGTGCAAGAGGCTTATCGTGGGCTCGGCCTATCCCGCAAATTGATGAGCGCGATTGAGGCTGAGATTCTGGCTGAAGGTATCGACTGTGCTCGACTGGAGATGGGCATTTATCAGCCCGAGGCCGACGCCTTGTACCGTTCGCTTGGTTATCGCGACATTCAGCCCTTTGGGGAGTATATGGTAGACCCATTGAGTCAATTTCTAGAGAAATCGCCTCTCTCCGCCTGCACGGGTGGCTAGGACTTCGCAGCCGAAGACAGTGCCGCCATAACCGCGTTCCTGTGCGAGAGGTCAATCCTCTCCCAATCAATGTTGCACGCTCGTTAAGAGCCCGACTTTTTGGCAGCGATTGAGGCGCTTTCTTTATTAAAACGAGCGGTCTATACTCAAGCCGATAGGGAGGGTTCTCTTCGCTTGCATAAGCGGCTACATCGGGGGATGTAGCGGTGGCAGGCCACACGGTACAGAGAGACCGGTGAGAGAACCTTGGCTTGGTGGATGACCCAAAGGGCGGCGCCGGGGACATAACGATAATAAGTAAAAAGAGGAGGGCTCATGAAGCGCTTCTATTACATCAGTGACGATCTGGACGATCTCGAACAGATTGAGCACCACCTCGAAACTGGCGGCATAGCCCGTCCACAGATCTATTTGCTCAGTAACGACGACGTTGGCCTCGACAACCACGACGTGAATCGCGTGGCCAGCTTTCTGAAAACCGATGTTATCCACTCCGGTGAGATCGGTGCGGTATTGGGCTTGGCCGTGGCAGGCGTCATTCTGCTGGTGGCACACTTCTCGGGTATTGCGGCGCAGGTCGGCTGGGTCCCCTTTGTGTTTTTGGCCATCATCGGCTTCGGCTTTGCGACCTGGGAGGCCGGCTTCATCGGTATGCAGGCTCCTAATGTCCATTTCACCCGATTTGAAAAAGCGCTGGCCCAAGGCCGTCACGTGCTTTTTGTTGAGACCGATCGGGAAGACCAGAAAAAACTGAAAAAAGTTTTAAAACAACATCCCAAACTCGAGCGAGCGGGCACCGAGGTGACACACACCCGGCTGCTAATGCTGTTGCTTCGCAATTGGGAGAAGTTTAGGAACTGGGCGCTGATATTTCAGGGCCGTCCTAACAAGCAACAACAATAACGCGGCTGCAAAGTACAGCCACCAATAGGGAGTATCGACACATCACGATAAGAATGCGGTAAGCGGTAGTTTCTTAATCTGATGGTCGCGTACTGGGGGGGCGTTGGTGCCCATTTTTTGCACTGGGTGCGAGAGATAAACTATGTTTGCTGCAATTGTATTGCTCGTTTTGGTTTTGGGGACGGTGGTGTTCCACTTCCTCAGTCCGTGGTACTTCACACCGATAGCGTCTAACTGGTCCTCGATGGACGACACCATCACCTTGACGTTTGTTGTCACGGGACTGGGGTTCGTGTTGTGTAACGGTTTTATTGCTTACTGCATCATCAAATTTAGAAACAAGGAGGGCCGCCGGGCTGAATACGAGCCTGAGAGCGTCAAGATGGAGACGTGGCTCACCGGCCTCACCACGGTGGGCATCGCTGCGATGCTGGCACCGGGGTTACTGATCTGGAAGGACGTTGTGACGCCACCAGATGATGCCATGCAGCTTGAGGTGCTGGCCCGCCAATGGAACTGGTCATACCGGCTTCCCGGAGAGGATGGTCAGTTGGGTGCAGTGGCGGTTAGCCACACCTCGGAGCAGAACCCGCTAGGCATCGATCCCTCTGACCCCTTTGGTCAGGATGATGTGATTATTTATGACCCGGTGATGCACCTAAAGGTCGACCAGCCAGTGACCTTCTTGCTCAGATCAACTGACGTACTGCACAACTTCACCGTCCCCCAATTCCGCGTGAAGATGGACTTCGTTCCTGGTCAGGTGACCTACATCTGGGCTGAGCCCACGGAGCCTGGCAGCTACGACTTGCTCTGTGAGGAGCTATGTGGGGTAGGTCACTACGCGATGCGGGGTCGCGTGATCGTCGACACCGAGGAATCCTATGCGGCGTGGCTGGCGGACCAACCTACTTTTGCGGAGACTCAAGCTGAGCTGAGCACTGATCTGGTGGCCGGGCAGGCTGGCTATGCAGTCTGTAGTTCTTGCCACGGCGTGAACGCCGAAGGCAACAAAGCAATGCATGCCCCGCGACTGGCCGGCATGGACAGTGAGTACATGAAGCGACAGCTGCGCCATTTCAAGCGCGGCGTGCGCGGCACTCATGAGGACGACACCTGGGGCCGCACGATGGCGCCAATGGCGATGATGTTGGGGGATGCCGCCGCCATCAACAATGTGGTGAGTTACATCGGCACTTTATCGGGTCAGGCAGAGTTCGACGACAGCACCAATTTGGGGCTGGCCGCTGCCGTAGAGCGATATGAGCCCAGCGCATCGGGAGACCCAGCTAAATCAGAGGCCTTGTACCTGTCGACCTGCGCGCAGTGCCATGGTGAATCGGGTGAGGGCGTGTGGACAGTCAATGCCCCTGCGCTCACTGGACTTGAGGATTGGTATCTTGCCTCTCAGATTAAAAATTTCCGTGACGGTATTCGTGGCCGCCATGCTGACGACCTCTATGGCCTTCAGATGGGATTGGTCGCCAACACCATGACGGACGATCAAGCCATTCAGGACATGGTGGCTTTCATCTCTACCCTCGAAAACCCACAGCAGCCGGTCACGCTGGCGCAGCAGAATTAGTCCGGAGAATACGATGGAACACATAGCACACGACGAGACGAGTTTTGTTCGCCCCGCCGAAGTGGGGGAGATGGAGCTCTACCATGCCAAGACCTGGCTGGGGAAATACGTTTTTTCACAGGACGCGAAAACGATCGCGATCCAGTACGCGGCAACGGCCATCGCCATCGGCATGGTGGCGCTGGTGCTGTCATGGTTTATGAGACTGCAGCTGGCCTGGCCGAATACCTTCACCTTTATTGACCCCGCCTATTACCTGCAGGCGGTCACCATGCACGGCATGATTATGGTGGTGTATTTGCTGACGGCGCTCTTTCTCGGTGGATTCGGGAATTATCTGATTCCGCTCATGGTCGGTGCCCGGGACATGGTATTCCCGTGGCTGAATATGATCAGTTTCTGGGTCTACTTCACTGCAGTGCTGTTGCTCGCTGCCAGCTTCTTTGTCGGCGGCGGATCCACTGGAGCCGGTTGGACGTTGTACCCGCCACAGGCGATTCTGCCGGGCACACCTGGTTCGGAGGCAGGGATTCTGTTGATGCTGGCCTCCCTCGCGGTGTTTATCATCGGTTTCACCATGGGCGGCCTGAATTACGTGGTGACTATCCTGCAGGCCAGAACTCGCGGTATGACACTGATGCGCATGCCGCTCACGGTATGGGGCATTTTTGTCGCGACTGTCCTCGCGCTGTTCGCCTTCCCGGCGCTCTTTGTGAGCGCGATCATGATGTCACTGGATGTGTTGCTGGGCACCAGCTTCTTCATGCCGGCGATCATGACCATGGGTAGCGAGGCGGATCATGTGGGCGGCAATCCACTGTTGTTCCAGCACCTATTCTGGTTCTTTGGTCACCCCGAGGTTTACATTGTTGCGCTGCCTGCGTTCGGCATTGTGTCTGACCTCATCAGTATCCACGCGCGCAAAAATATTTTTGGCTACCGCATGATGGTGTGGGCGATCGTCATTATTGGTGCGCTCAGCTTTGTTGTATGGGCTCACCACATGTATGTCAGTGGGATGAACCCGTACTTTGGCTTCTTCTTCGCCACGACCACCCTGATCATTGCGGTGCCAACAGCGCTCAAGGTCTACAACTGGGTGTTGACGCTTTGGCAGGGCAATATCCATCTCACCATTCCGATGCTGTTTTCGATTGCGTTCCTACTGTTCTTTATCAATGGCGGTATGACAGGGCTCTTCCTCGGCAATGCGACGGTAAGTATGCCGCTATCCGATACGCTCTTTGTGGTGGCTCACTTCCACATGGTGATGGCAGTGGCGCCGGTGATGGTGGTGTGTGGTGCGATCTATCACTGGTACCCCAAAATTACGGGGCGCTGGTACCACGAGGGTATGGCGCGATTCCACTTCTGGGTGACCTTTGTCGGCTCTTATCTGGTGTTCCTGCCTATGCACTACCTGGGCATCATGGGTGTACCTCGCCGCTACTTCGAGATCACCGGCACCACCTTCCTGCCCGATTCGGCGCAGAATGTGAACGCGAGTATCACCATCGCAGCACTGGTGGTGGGTGTCGCGCAGATCGTGTTCCTTTACAACCTGATCGTGAGTGCCTTCAACGGCAAGAAGGCACCGGGTAATCCATGGAACGCGACCTCTCTCGAGTGGCAAACCGAAACCACTCCGCCGGGACACGGCAACTTTGGTAAGGAACTGCCCTGCGTGTACCGATGGGCCTATGACTACAGCGTGCCGGGGGTTGAGGAAGACTTCATTCCTCAGAATGTGCCGCCGCGTAACGCGCAGACCGAGGGCGCACAATGAGCAATATCTTTACTGAACAGCCCTGGATCGCCGACACCGGACCGATCGCGCCCGCGCTGTCCGGGGCAGAGATCGCGATGCATTCACGACGCTCCGCACTCAAAGTGCTGCTGAGCGTGGTGAGTATTTTCTTCATGCTCATGATCGTGGCCTACGGCGGCCGCATGCTCTATCAGGATTGGCAGCCTACGCCACAAATCAGCCTGCTATGGGCGAACACGGGTCTGCTGCTACTAAGCAGTTTGTGCCTTCAGGCGGCGTTGATGTGGGCGCGTGCGGACAAGGTCCACTGGGTGCGCGGCGCGTTGGTCGGCGCCGGTGTGCTGACGGTGCTTTTCCTAGCCGGCCAGCTTACCGCATGGCAACAGCTGACTTCGATGGTGCTCGGTGATTTCAGCAACCCTTCGGTGGGTTTCTTTTTCATGATTACCGGCATCCACGGACTGCATATGGCGGGCGGCATGGTTGCGCTGGTGCGCGCCATCAGGCGGGCTTTCGGGCAGTCGGATGCGCGCGCGATGGAGCACAACGTGTCCAACTGCGCGCTCTACTGGCACTACCTGTTGGGCGTTTGGCTGGTGGTGTTCGGCTTGCTGTTCACAGGTAACAATTTCGAGATCCTGCTCAGGATCTGCGGCTTTATTTAACGGGGGAGGAGACCATGTCGACGGAGACAATGGCATCGGATTCACTGGAGTTGAAGCCCGGCATAGCAGGCTTCTTTGATGATTGGAGTTCGGATCAGCGCGCGTTCAAGGGAGTGCCCTGGGGCAAGGCGATGATGTGGATCTTCCTTGTCAGCGATACCTTTATTTTTGGCTGCTTCTTAGCCTCTTACATGACGGTGCGCATGTCGACGCTCGAGCCATGGCCTAGCTCCAGCGAGGTCTTTGCACTGAGCTTCGGCGGGGCGCCGATCCCGCTCATTCTGATCGCGATCATGACCTTTGTGCTCATTACGTCGAGTGGCACGATGGCGCTCGCAGTGAACTATGGGTATCGAAAAAACAAATGGGTGACATTCTGGTTGCTGTTCGCAACTGCCATTCTGGGTGCAACGTTTGTCGGGATGCAGGTGTTCGAGTGGAGCAAGCTGATTTTTGAGGAAGGTGTGCGTCCCTGGGGTAACCCAATGGGTGCAGCTCAATTTGGCTCGGTGTTCTTCATGGTGACCGGCTTCCACGGGTTCCACGTGTCCATCGGCGTGATCTTTCTGTTTATCTTCTCTTACAAGGTGGCCAGAGGCCATCTTGATGATCACACGCCCGGATGGTTTACCAAGCGGGGCGGGAACTATGAGGAGATCGAAATCCTCGGCCTGTACTGGCACTTCGTAGACCTTGTGTGGGTCTTCATCTTTGCATTTTTCTATCTTTGGTGAGGGGGTAAACCATGGACCATACAGCTGACGGGCACGAGCCTGTTGTCCGGGAAGAAGAGGCGATCCAGCACCCGCTGGGGATCTATTTCAAGATTTGGATCTTGCTGTTTGTTCTGAGCGCCATGTCCTATGCGGTGGATTATTATCAGGTGCAGGGCTACATGCGCTGGTTCCTGATCCTCTTTTTCATGGTACTCAAGGCCGGTCTCATCATCGCGGTGTTTATGCACATGGTGTGGGAGCGATTGGCAATGGTCTACTTCATACTGGTGCCGCCAGCGTTACTGCTGACTCTGGTGGCCATTGGCTCGCTCGAGGCGGATTGGACATTCTTTCAGCGCGGTGTGTACTTCCTGAAGGAATTGGTAATCGCGGCACCGGCGTCTCCGCATCACTGAAGCAATCCGCCTGAGAATATTGAAGAGAGGTAGCTGCAATGGGTGGCCAGAAGACAGAAGGCACAAACTACACCATACATATCGTCGTGTTCTTGTTACTGACGGTCTTTATGTACGTTTTTGCCTACGTGTTAGTTGATCACAACCGCGACGTGCCGGACCGGGTCGATACGGTTCACGCGGACAAGCAGGAATAGGCGCAAAGCCCCGGCGGTCTAGCGCCGCTGTGCTAGCTTCGGCGTCTCATTGGTGCGGTAAAGTTCAGAGAACTCTGCCGCCACTTCCGAGGCGACGAAGGGAGGGCTGATGATGCCCGCGTATTGGCCGAGCGGGTCTACCAGATACACGGCGCTGGAATGCGTCACTTCGTAGACATTCTCAGCTGTTTCAGGTTCCGCACGAAACGGCGCCCCGAGCTGCCGGGTGAGGTTGGTGAGCTGGCCCATTGAGCCGGTTGCGCCCAGAAAAGCAGGGTCAAAATATTGAACGTACCGCTGGATCTGCGCCGCTTTGTCGCGGGCAGGATCGACGGAGATGAAGACAAACTGAATATCGGATTCGCTGATACCTTGGGCAATGATGTCGCGCTTGACGTGAGACAGGTCGTAAAGGGTGGTCGGACAGATGTCAGGGCAGTACATGAAGCCAAAGAAGATGAATGACCAGCGTGACTCCAGAGACTTAAGGTCGAATACCCCTTTTTCGTCGTCTACCAGAATGAACTCTGCCAGTGGCTTGCGTTCGGGAAAGGTAATGATTGAGGCGGGCATGAGTTGGTCTGCGGGCGGATTGCGTGACTGCCATAGCGTCCAATACCCCGAGCCGGCCAATGCCACACCGACGACTGCGGCGGCAATTAATACCGCCGCCATCAGTTTTTCCCGTTTAATGTTGCTCACGCCAGATCCTGCCCCTTGTGCTTTTGAGCATCAGTCTGACCAATGCGTCCCATCCGCGTCAATATTGCCAGCGCAAATGTGCGTCGAGAGGGCGCACTCTGGCATGCCATGCATTAACATTGAAATTCGGAAACCCCTACAAACCAAAGTGAGTCGACCCTTTTAATGGAATCCAGTCTGACAGAGCGCGCTTTATGGCGAGATTATTACGAGCTGTGTAAGCCGAATGTGGTGTGGCTGATGATCCTGACGGCGATCGTGGGGATGTGCATGGCGACCCCAGGCGCCGTGCCGGTTGATGTCGTGATCTTTGCCAGTGTGGGAATCGCGCTCTGTGCGGGGTCCGCGGCTGCCATCAATCACCTCGCTGATCAACATGTCGACGCCGTGATGGCGCGCACCTCCGGCCGACCGATCGTAAAAGGCAGAATTGATTCTCAGGGCGCTGCGATTTTTGCTTTTGTGCTGGGCTCTCTGGGCATGCTGGTGCTGTTGACCTGGGTGAACGCCCTGACTGCCTGGCTCACGTTGGCGTCGCTTGTAGGCTATGCCTTTATCTACACGCTCTACCTCAAACGCGCGACGCCCCAGAACATTGTCATCGGCGGACTGGCCGGGGCGATGCCGCCTCTGCTGGGTTGGACGGCGGTTACCAATCAGGTTGATGGTCACGCGCTCCTGTTGGTGCTCATCATTTTTGCCTGGACGCCGCCTCATTTCTGGGCGCTGGCAATTGCGCGTAAGGAAGAGTACGCCAAGGTAGAGATTCCGATGCTGCCTGTGACCCACGGTAGCCGCTACACGGCAGTGCACAGCCTTCTGTACACCCTGATGCTATTTGTTGCGTCTTTGTTGCCGGTGGCCACTGGACTCAGCAGCTGGATCTACCTGATCGGCGCATCCGCGCTCGGCGGTATCTTTATCTATCAGGCGGTGATGTTGCTCCGCACCATGAAAAACAGCGACGCGATGAAAATGTTCCGCTTTTCCATCGTCTATCTCATGGCGATCTTCCCGATTATGCTGCTGGACCATTATCTGCTCCCCAAGCCCGTCTTTTCCTAAAGGCTGGGTAGCGTTGCGGATCTGGGGAGTCCCAATGCGCTCAGAGTTTTCGATCATTACGTCTCTTCGATTCTCCCTGCTCTCCAAAAGTTGGTCTCTGCGGGCGGTGATTGCTGCAGGGGTGCTGTTACTGACCGCCTGTGGTCAGGCGCCGCCGCCCTACGATGTCGCGATCAATAACGGCAGAGTGATCGATCCAGAGAGTCGATTGGATGCTGTGCGTTCTATCGGTATTCGGGCCGGCAAGATCGAGACGATCAGCGAGACGCCGCTTGAGGCCGTGGATGTGGTGGAAGCGAGTGGGCTGGTGGTCAGCCCCGGCTTCATTAATCTGCATTCCCATAGCGTGGCGGAGCCTGGGTATCGTCTTGAGCTGCTGGATGGCGTTACCACGGTATTGGAACTCGAGGCGGGCGGATTCCCCATCGAGCGTTTTGGCCAGCAGCTGGGTAATTCACCGCTGACGCACTTCGGTGCCTCGGTAGGGCACGCCTGGATTCGTATGCAGGTAGTCGACCCCGATGCGCTCATAGAGCTTGCTGCTACAGGCAAGCTCGATATGTCTGGTGCAGCGTTCACTCAGACCGCCACGTCCGCCCAACGCCGGAAAATGGAGCGCATTTTGGAGACGGAGCTGGCCGAGGGTGGCCTGGGCATCGGGTTTCTCCTCGACTACATGACCCGGGCGGTAGACGATGCCGAGCGAGACATGATTTTCGCAGTTGCCGCGCGCCATGGTGCGCCGATCTTCGTTCATGTTCGTCGCGGTATCGATGGCGATCCAGCGGGTCTGCTCGAGGTAATTGAGGCGGCAGAGCAATATGGAGCAGCGGTCCATATCTGCCATCTTAACGCCAGCGCCATGAGCGGCGTGGATGATTGGCTCGACGAAATCGATGCCGCGCGAGCGCGTGGTGTCGATGTCACGACCGAAATGTTTCCCTGGACCTCAGGTTCGGCTGCGATTTCCTCTGACGTCTTTTCCCGAAACTGGCGCGAGATTTTTGCCATCGACTACACCGATGTGCAGTGGGCCGAGACGGGGGAGTGGCTCACGGAAGAAACCTTTCAGGCTTACCGGGAAACCCGGCCTGATGGCCAGACCATGCATCACTACATCCGAGAGGAGTGGAATCGTCGTGCGATTCAGCGGCCCCATGTGATGGTGGCCAGCGATGCCATGCCACTCCTTAGTTACGATCGCAAGGTGGTGCCCAATGGTGCGGGCACCTCAGCGCGAATACTGGGCCAGTATGTCCGTGATGAGGGGCTGTTGAGTCTGAGCGATGCTATTGCCCGCCTAAGCCTTTACCCAGCCCAGCGAATGGAAGCGATTGCACCGGCTTTTGCCCGCAAAGGGCGCGTCTCGATCGGTGCTGACGCCGATATCGTGGTTTTTGATCCCGGCACCGTCGCCGCTATGGCGTCTTATGCGGCGCCTTTTAACCCCCCCACGGGTATTCACAGCGTCTGGGTGGCTGGTGTTCTGGCCGTTCAGGGTGGTGAGCTGGTCGGTAGGGTTGGATCAGGCCAGAAACTGACCAGTGCGACTCCTTGACGGTATTAGCTGGCAGCGCCCCGATATAGAGACCTCAATTTTGGAATATCGGTAATTTCAATTTCCCCATATCGCTGATTAACCGCACCATGCTCGGTCAATTTCTTAACTGCCTCGAAGAGTGACTGCCTGGAGCAATGTGCCATTTTTGCGAGTTGCTGTGAGGTGAGCCGAATGGTGTTGGACTGGCGGCCATCGCCGCTCATTTCGAGAAGCATCAGTAAGAGACCCGCTACGCGGCGGGGGCGTTCTCTCACTAGATTATGTTGCTGCAAATTCAGTGCCGCACGAAAGCGATTAGCTTCAATCTTCAGTACCACTGGGTACAGCGCGGGATGATCCTCGAGGAGCTGCAGGGCGACTTTGCGCGGTAAGCCTAAAATATGGCTTGCAGCGCTGCCGATCAGATTGCGCTCTGCAGGTGTGTCGTGAAAGAGCGCGATCCAGCTCGAAGTGCTGCCGGGACCGAATATCGCCAGAGTCAGTTCATCACCGTCTTCAGAGTTGGCCACCATAGCGATTTCGCCCGTCACAATGATCCACAGGTGATGATGAGGATCTCCGGCTGCCTGCATCACCTCCCTTTGTTCGAGTGAATGTAGCCGGCATTGATCAAGCAAAGCAGAGCGCTGCTCAAGATTAAGTCGTTCAAAAACCGGTAGCTTGCCCAAAAATTGAACCAGCTCTGTGGTCGGAAGCTCCTGTCTCATGTTGCGCTGGCCTCACTTAATAAGATTGTCATATTTTAGACATTTAATCTGCGATGGGGCTGTTAAATTGGAGATCAATTTGGGGGATGCATGACACCACAAGATTTTAACCAGACCCACCGCGCCGCATCGCTAAGGGCATTCACAGACCAGTGCTTCGATCTGCTGGTGATTGGCGGTGGGATAACCGGCGCCGGCGTGGCGAGAGACGCCGCCATGCGGGGATTGTCTGTGGCACTGATTGAAGCGCAGGATCTCGCCAGCGGCACCTCCAGTCGCAGCTCGAAGATGATTCACGGCGGTTTGCGCTATCTGGTCGCGGGTGATGTGGCAGTCGTGAAAGAGTCTGCTTCTGAGCGTGCCACCCTGCACCGGATCGCGCCCCATTTGGCGCAGAAAACGCCTTACGTGATTCCGACCGGCAGCGTGCGTAGCAAGCTCATGCTCAGGGCGGCACTGTGGGCCTATGAACGACTGGGTGGTGTCGAGCGAGCTGATTATCACGAAGTGTGGTCACGAGACGAACTCGCTGAAAAAGAGCCGCTGATCGAGCGGTCACGACTCAACGGCGCGGTGGTCTACCCCGAATTTCTGACTGATGACTCGCGGCTCACTGTGGCGACGGTGCGCTCCGCGATCGATCACGGTGCGACTGTGGCGACTTATCTAAAGGCCACTAACATCCGCCAGGATCAGACATTCAGTGTCGAGGCCACTTCGACCTTGCCTGGCGAAAATCACGAAGTGACGATCCAAGCCCGGGCAGTCGTGAATGCGGCCGGTCCCTGGGTGGATCAAGTCTGCGGATTAGAGCAACCGCAGGCACCCAGATTGGCTTTGAGTCGGGGCGTACATTTGGTGTTTGACCATGCCGATCTACCCGTTCGCAATACGGTTGTGATGCGTACCCCGGACGCGCGGCGAATCTTTGCCGTGCCGCTGGGGCATTACACCTACATAGGGACCACAGATGACTACCACCCGGAATACGAATACTGGCCACCGGTGACCGATCAGGATGTCAGTTATCTACTGGCTACGACGCAGAGGGCGATGCCCGCGGCGACGCTGTCCCCAGATCGCATTGTGTCCGTCTGGTCCGGTATCCGACCTTTGGTGGGTGATGGCTCCGGCCGTGCCTCCAAGGAGCTGTCGCGCAGGGACGAAGTCTGGACCTCGCCCAGTGGTCTGCTCTCTGTGGGCGGTGGCAAATTGTCGGCCTACCGCGCCATGGCAGAGCGCATTGTCGATACGGTCATCGAGAACCATGGCTTTGTAGGGAAGCCCTGCACCACGGCAGATATCCCATTGCCGGGGGGCAATGCTGTAGTGCTCGCCAGCGACCTCACAGGCATTGGCGATGTTCAGGCGGAGCGGCTAGCGCGTTTATACGGCGCGGAAGCGCTGAGTCTTACCGGCAGTGCTGGCGAAGAAGCACTGGTGGCAGCCGAGGTACGGCAGGCCGTGCAAAAGGAAGGTGCTCTGCGACTCGAGGATTATTGGGCGCGGCGGAGCAGCCGGGCGTGGTTTGACGAGGGCGCGGGCTTACCCGTCCTGCATCAGGCAGCCATGGCAATGGCTGAATTACTGGGTTGGGATGACGCCCGAAAAGCGATGGAAATCGGGAACTGCCACGACATTGATCGCGCCAGTCGAGCGGATTTTCAGGCGAGCACGACAACGCAAGGAGCAGGCGATGATTGCCGCGCAGCTGGCTGAACTGATTGGTACTGAGCAGGTGTCGGCCGATGCCGAGATTCTCGCCGCGCATCGTTTCGATCGGTGGTGCCTGAAACACTGGCAGGACTGGCAGGGGGAGGTGTTGGACGCGCCCGCTTGCGTTGTTCGCCCGCGTGATTCGAGAGACGTGCAGTCGGTGGTGCGCTTTGCCGCCGAGCATAATATTCCGATGGTGCCCTGGGGGCTGGGGAGCGGTGTATGTGGTGGTGTCGAGCCGCGCCCCGATCAGATCCTGATCGATATGAGCGCAATGGATCAGGTGCTGTCGATCGACGAGGAAAACCTGCTCCTCACCGTCGAAGCGGGTATCAACGGACTCGTCGCGGAGGAGGCTGTCGCGGAGCGAGGGCTGACTATTGGCCATTGGCCACAATCGATTGGTATTAGCTCGGTCGGCGGATGGATTTCGACCCGCGCCTCCGGCCAATTTTCGACTGCTTACGGCAATATTGAAGACATCGTCTACGCCCTCGATATGGTCCTGCCCGATGGTGAGATAGTGACATTGGGTAAGGCGCCACGTGCGGCATCCGGTCCTGACCTCCGGCATCTGGCATTGGGGGCAGAGGGTACCCATGGCGTGGTGACGTCAGTCACTTTATCGTTGCGACGGCAACCAGAAACGCGACGCTTCAGCGCGTGGTACTGCGCTGATATGGCATCAGGGTTTCGTGCCCAGCGCGAGATCGTGCAGCAAGACTGGCGACCACCTGTGATGAGGCAGTACGACGCTTCCGAAGTAGCGCGACTGTTTCCGGACTCCGTGCGAGATGAGCAGTGTCTGATCCTGCTGGTACACGAGGGGCCTGCTTCGCGAGTAGACGCCGAGGTCGTCGCTGTCGAATCAATCATGGCCCATTTGGGGCTCAAGCCCGCTGATGCCGCGGCCGCAGAGGGCTGGATGGGTCATCGCAACACTGTGCCCGAGTGGCGGGACTTGTTGGAGCAGGGTTTGATCGCTGACACCATTGAAGTATCGGGCACCTGGAGCCAGATCGATGCGATTTACAAGGATGTAGTCGCTGCACTCAAGACGGTACCGGATTGTGTCAATGCCTCGGCACATAGTTCTCATGTCTATCGCTCGGGTATTAATCTGTACTTCACTTTTGCCTGCATGCCAGAGGACGCTTCGGTGATGGGCGATCGCTATCTTGAAAGTTGGGATCAGGCTCTCACAGCGACGGCTAAGGCAGGCGGTGGCATCGCTCATCATCATGGGTCAGGGCGCCTCAGGCGTGACTATCTGCATCATGACCTGGGTGACAACGGGCTCGCGCTGCTACGCAAGCTCAAGCAGGCGATCGACCCGCAGGGCATCCTTAACCCCGGCAATTTGCTGCCACTCACAGACGCGGACTGAGAGCACCTGACTTGTGAACGGGTCGTTAGCCAGTCAACCCTCTCTGATTCTGGCGATCGATTTTGGCACCCAGAGCGTTCGCGCGCTGGCGTACAAACAGTCTGGAGAGTGCCTCGCGAAACACCAGTTGCCGATTGATCAGTATCAGCACCCCGAGCCCGGTTGGACCGAACATGATGTGGAGGGTTTCTGGACACTGCTGACCTCCAGTTGCCGGGGATTATGGGCGCAAGGAGTCGACCCCTCGGAGATCGCGGCGGTTGTGATCACGACACAGCGTGCCACGGTAATTAACCTCGATGAGAGGGGGCGACCGCTACGGCCCGCCATCATCTGGACAGACCAGCGCCGATCCCCTCCGCGCGGACGGCTGCCGTGGATCTGGCGAGTGCTCTTTGCGCTGCTTCGCATCCGGCCGATTGTCGAGAATCTTGAGGCAGAGGCCGAAGCCAACTGGCTTGAGCGGCATCAGCCCGAGCTGCTGGCACAAACCGCACACTTTCTGCTGCTTTCTGGTTATCTGAATTACCGGCTGACCGGCGAATTCAAAGACAGTGCGGGTAGTCAGGTAGGTTATGTGCCCTTTGATTTCAAAAAACAGGATTGGTGCGCCGATTCCGATTGGAAATGGCACAGCATGGCCATCAAGCGCTATATGCTGCCCGCCCTCGCCGCGGTAGGAGAGCCACTGGGCGCGATCACGGCTGATGCAGCCGAGGCGACCGGTATACCAGAGGGTGCGCCAGTGATCGCCGGTGCCGCGGACAAGGCCTGTGAGGTGCTTGGGGTGGGCGCCCTCGAGGCGGACATTGCCAGCGTATCCTGCGGTACCACCGCCACGATCAATACGACTCGATCTCGCTATGTCGAGGTGGTGCCATTCATGCCGGCCTATCCGGCAGCCCTCCCCGAGCATTTCAACACTGAAATTCAGGTGTTTCGCGGTTTCTGGATGGTGAGCTGGTTTCTCGAGCAGTTTGGCGAATCCGAGCGACGGCAGGCTACAGAGCGCGGTGTCCCGGCGGAAACGCTACTCGACGAGCTATTGGCCCAGACTGAATCCGGCGCCGGTGGTTTGGTGCTTCAACCTTTCTGGAACCCGGTTTTAGGTGAAACAGGCCCCGAAGGGCGCGGCAGCATTATCGGATTCAAGGATTTTCATACCCGCGCGCACGTTTATCGCGCGTTGATCGAGGGTTTGGCCTTCGCTTTACGTTCGGGCAAAGAGCGTATTGAGCGCCGAACCAAAACACCCATCTCGTGTATTCGCCTGTCTGGTGGTGGTGCGCAGAGTGATCAGGTCGCGCAGATTGTGGCGGATGTTTTGAACCTGCCGGTGGAGCGCTTTGATGACTGCGAGGCCAGTGGCCGGGGCGCCGCGATGGTGGGTGCCGCGGCGGTGGGTTGGTATTCCTCTATTGCCGCGGCCGGCGAGGCAATGGCGGGCGAGACACATCGCACCACACCCAATCCCGATGTGACCGAGCGCTACCAAGCGCTCTATAAGGGTCAGTATCGCCCCCTGTATGGCAAGCTGAAGTCGCTGTTCGAGCGACAACTGACTGCCCAGTAGCGCCTACCCGGTCATCCTCAATCGACCAATGCTGGGAGCCCATTGCCGCCAACGCTCGCCACGCGCATTGTATGGATATCGCCTATCATGCAACGCTCAAAAGCTAATGGATGCGCCCGGGCATGATGCTTTATCACTACCTGTCAGTTGCCATTTTGAGTGTCTGTCTATTGGGGTGCACTGGTCACTCATTGAATGCGAAAGATGACAACGCTGAAGCCTCTGCGAAACTCGGCGGCGGTGGACGCCCGGATGCCGTCAACTGGAGTCGTAGCGCTGTGTATGGGCTTAATGGCATGGCAGCCACCGCGCATCCACTCGCCTCACAAATTGCCATAGACATTCTCAAGCAGGGCGGGTCGGCCCTCGATGGCGCGATTGCGGCCAATGCAGCCCTTGGCTTAATGGAGCCCACGGGAAACGGTATTGGCGGCGACATCTTTTTCATTATCTGGGACCCCAAGACTGAGCAACTTTACGGTTACAACGGTTCGGGTCGTGCGCCGCTGGGCCGATCACTGGCTGATCTAAAAACCCAAATTGCGGCGCTGCGCGAGAGCGGTGTCATGCCCGACGAGATGCTCGGCATGCCGCAGCGGGGGTCATTACCTGTGACGGTGCCCGGAACGGTAGACGGCTGGTTCGCCGCCCACGAGCGGTTCGGTAAGTTGCCCATGTCGGATGTGTTGGCCCCGACGGTGCGCTACGCCCGTGAGGGTTTTGCTATCACGCCTGTCATTTCTTACTACTTTGGGCGCAACCTTGCTGCGTTTAAGGAGCAGGAAGCGCTCATCGAAGAGCTCGATAACGCCGCCGCCATTTGGTTCCCCGACGGCACAATGCCGCAGACGGGTGACGTCTTTCGCAACCCGGATCTTGCCAACACCCTGGAGTTGCTGGGCGAGGAGGGCCGCGCCGCGTTTTACGAGGGTGAGCTTGCCGAGGCGATGGACGCCTACTTCAGGCGGATCCGCGCGGACATGCGCCTTGCGGATCTCGCAGCCCACGAGGGCGAATGGGTCACACCGGGGAGCGTTCACTACCACGGCTACGACGTTTACGAATTGCCCCCCAATGGACAGGGCTTCGCGGCGCTGCAGATGCTCAATATCCTGAAGCAGATTGATTTACGCGACTACCCTCGGGGTTCGGCGGAGGCGTTCCATTACATGGTGGAGGCCAAGCGTTTGGCCTTTGAGGACGTAGCCCGCTATTACGCCGATCCGGCCTTCGCGGATATACCCCTCCAGTCGCTGTTATCAGAGGCCTACGGCAAGGAGCGGTTTGCGCTGATTGACCCCGAACGGGCCACCCCCGAATTTGGACCGGGCGAGCCCAAGCTGGAGGGAGAGGGCGATACCACTTATCTCACCGTCGCCGATGCTGAGGGCATGATGGTGTCGCTCATTCAGTCAAACTACCGCGGCATGGGTACGGGGCTTGTGCCCGACGGCCTCGGTTTTATGTTGCAGAACCGGGGCGAGCTTTTTTCTCTGGATGAGGGCCATCCCAATGTCTATGCCCCGGGCAAGCGACCGTTTCACACCATCATCCCTGCGTTTGTCATGAAAGACGGTGAACCGTTCATGAGCTTCGGCTTGATGGGCGGCGCGATGCAGCCGCAAGGGCATGTACAAGTGCTGGTGAATATCATCGACTTCGGGATGGACGTGCAGACTGCGGGCGACGCGGCGCGCTTTAATCACGACGGCGGGCGTCAGCCCACAGGTGTGGATGAAGACCTACTGGGGACGCTGTTGGTTGAGCCGGGCGTGCCGGCCGAGGCTGTCGAGCAGCTCAGGGCAATGGGGCATAGTGTCGAGGTGGATGGCACTGGCGCGCCCTTCGGCGGTTATCAGGCCATTATGCGGCT
>JAHEJH010000179.1 GCA_024638905.1 Luminiphilus sp. | reverse complement strand
GGTCGTCATAGGTCAGCCCCATCTTCGCGGGCTGGCTGCCGCGCAGATTGTTCCAGACCACATCGCTAGTTTTTACCAGCTCGTGAAAAAGTGCGCGGCCCTCGTCGCTTTTGAGATTCAGCGTCACGCTTTTTTTGGCGAGGTTAAAAGCTTGGAAATAGGCGCTGTCGTCTTCTGCGAGGGTGACCGACCCTGATTGACGCGACGGATCGCCCCCCGTGGCGCGATTCTCGATCTTGATCACCTCGGCCCCCAGTTCTGCGAGGTACATTGACCCGTAAGGGCCCGCGCCAAACTGCTCAATAGCCAGTACACGAATGCCGGCGAGGGGTTTCATCATGATGAGCTCCAGTGAATCTTGGATGTGGGGGAGGGATGATACCTTGCACCTGTGCGCAGATTGGTGCATCTTTGGATCGGAAGCGAAATTGTAGCAAATGTCCGGTCAATTGTTTTGAGTGCCGCTAGGCACTCGCAGTTTGCTGAACCCTGCGACTCGCGTTGCGATCATTAGAAGATCAATAACAAGAGGAGGCCAATATGCCTTATCGTCTTGGTGTCGACGTCGGCGGCACATTTACCGACCTGATTCTCGTTGATGAAAAATCAGGTTCCATCCATACCGCGAAAGTCCCGAGTACGCCGGCTGATTCCTCTATCGGTGTGATGAACGGTGTCGCAAAGGTCTGTGACAACGCCGGGGTGGATCCCTCCGAAATCGCGCAAGTAATGCACGGCACCACGGTCGCGACTAACACGGTCCTGACTGGAACCGGGGCTAAAGTGGGATTGGTGACCACTAAAGGCTATCGACAGGTACTGCAGATTGCGCGTTCCTATGTGCCCGGCGGGCTCGGGGGTTGGGTGATCTATAACAAGAGCCAGCCGCTGGCTCCGCTGTCGTGCACGATTGAGGCGGATGAGCGCATGGCCGCTGACGGCTCGGTGGTGCGAAAGCTGAACAAGGGTGCACTGACTAAAGAGCTGAAAAAGCTTAAGAAAGAAAGTATTGAGGCGTTGACGATTTCTCTGGTCAATTCCTACGCCAATCCGGCCCACGAGAAGGAAGTGGAGAAAATCGCCAAGCAGGTGCTTCCCGGTATTCCGGTCTCGCTCTCTTATGACGTGGTACCCGAGATGCAGGAGTACGAGCGCACGATTACGACGGTGGCGAACTCCTACGTTCGCCCGAAAGTAGCCGCTTACGTGAAAAGCCTTGAGCGAAAACTCAAGGCGAAAATGAAGGACGTGAAGCTTCATATCCTCCGTTCTGACGGTGGCATGGCCTCGGCAAAGGTCGCCCAATCCCTGCCAGTGAATCTGTTGATGTCAGGACCCGCTGGTGGTGTATCTGGCGCCGTCTGGGTCGCCAAACAGGCGGGATTTGAAAACCTGCTGACCTTCGACATGGGCGGTACCTCTACCGACGTGGCACTGGTGCAGGACAGCAATGCACAGCTGAGGAGGGAGACAACGGTTGGCGATGTGACCGTAAGAGCATCCTCTGTGGATGTGCGCACTGTGGGTGCTGGGGGTGGTTCGATCGCTCACGTGCCTGAACTCACGGGCGCCTTGCGCGTAGGCCCCGAGAGTGCCGGTGCCGAACCGGGACCGGCTGCCTACAACAAAGGTGGTGACCTGCCGACCGTGACCGACGCTAACGTGGTACTGGGATACTTGCCCAGTGAAGTGCGGCTGGGTGGCGATATGGAGATCCGTAAGGACCTCGCCGAAAAAGCGATCAAGCCAGTTGCGGACGCGTTGGGTATTTCGGTGAAGCGCGCCGCCGCGGGCATCATCGATATTGTGAACGAGAACATGTACGGAGCACTCCGGCTGGTGTCGGTAGAGCAGGGCTTTGACCCCCGTGACTTTGCGCTGATTGGTTTTGGTGGTGCGGGTCCTCTGCACGCCAATGCGCTCGGCAAGTTAATGAATAGCTGGCCAGTGATTATTCCCCCTGGCCCCGGCGTGCTGTGTGCTTACGGAGACGCGACCACGCGCGTGCGCGACGAAGCCTCGCGAACCTTTATCCGGCGTTTCGCCAATATCTCGCCCGCTGAGCTGACTAAAACCTATCAACAGCTGGCGAATAAAGCGCTCAAAACGCTCGAAAAAGAAGGCGTTCCCAAGGCGCATCGTTCGGTGACCTATCAAGCGGATATTCGTTATTCCGGACAGGGGCTCACGCTGACGGTCGATTTCGACCTCAAAAAGCTTAAGTCCAAGGGCCTGTCGATAATTGGCGACCCGTTTGATGACATGCACCGTCAGTTGTTTACCTTTGCGCTCGACGCGGACAAGGAAATTGTGAACGTTCGGGCGGTGGCGCAAGGCAAGAGCGCCGAAATCGACGCCAAGAAAGTGACTGGCTCTGGCAGCCGCACGCCGATCGCTGCAGCCAAGATCGGGACTTCAAAAGTCTTCATGGACGGCAAGAATATGGAAGCAAACCTATACCGACGGGATCAGTTGAAAGCCGGTAACAAAATCGACGGACCCGCGATCGTACTCGAGATGGATTCGACCACGGTCATTCTGTCCGGGCATACCGGTAACGTCGACAAATTCGGCAACATCCTGATAGCACCGTCAGCTTGAGCGAGGGGAGATAACAATGCCTGCAACAATCGTTGAAACCAATACCAAGAAATTCAAGCGTAAGGATATCGACCCAATCACCCTCGACATCATCGAAAACGCGATGATGAACGCCCGCTACGAGATGGATGCGGTCGTGTTTCGGACGGCGATGTCGCCGGGGATTCGTGAGCAAAACGATATGTTCCCGATGATCGCCAATTTGGAAGGCAAGATGGTGGTCGGCCAGTTCGGTAGCTTTATCCACGGCTTTAAAGAGGCCTACGACGGCACCATCGAAGAGGGTGACCTGTTCCTGACCACCGACCCCTACGCCTGTAACGGCGCGATCAGTCACATCAATGACTGGCTGTTACTGCGGCCGATCTTCAAGGATGGCCGGCTGATTGCCTACGCCGCCATGTTTGGTCACATGACTGACGTGGGCGGCAAGGTACCAGGCAGTCTGCCAACCGACGCTCGAGAGATTTTTGAGGAAGGTATTCGCGTGCCGCCGCTTAAGATCTTTAAAAACGACGAGCTGCAGACCGACGTGCTGAATTTGATTCTGCACAACAGTCGCATGCCGACCTGGAACCGCAGTGACTTTAACGCTCTCGTTGCCGCCATGCGGACCGCCGAGAAGCGCGTCATCGAGATGGCGGAGCGCTTCGGTGATGATGAGTATTACTCGGCTCTGGACGAGCTTTTGGCACGGAACAAGCGGGCTATGGGTAAGCTGATCAAGGACACCGTGCCCACGAAAAAACAGTACTTCGAGGACTACATTTGTGATGACGGTCTGGGCATGGGCCCGTACCGCATCAAGTGCTCAATGTGGCGTGACAAAGACAAAGTCATTTTTGATTTTGAAGGCACCGACCCGCAGTCGATCAGCTCTATCAATTTTTATCTCAACGAAGAGATGTTCAAGATGTTCTGCGGCGTCTACATGATCATGGTATTTGACCCTCAGATTATGTTTAACGATGGCTTTTATGATCTGATGGAAGTGCACATTCCTGAGGGAACGCTGCTGAAGCCACGTGAACCCGCGGCACTCTCGTGTCGTACCCACGCGCTTGGGCGGATTTTTGACGTGCTGGGCGGTCTTTTGGGCCAGGGGGATCCGGACTTTCTGGCAGGTGCCGGTTTCTCGGACAGCCCGCACTTCATGTACTCGGGTTACGACAAAAATGGCGAGTGGTATCAGCTGTACTCCATTGGCTTTGGCGGGATCCCCGGCAAGCCCTCGGGCGACGGGCCCGACGGACACTCGCTGTGGCCCAGCTTTACCAACGTGCCCAACGAGTTCTTGGAGAGCTACTTCCCGCTGCGTATCGAAGCGTACGAGACGATCACCGACAGCGGTGGTGCGGGCTATAACCGCGGTGGTAACGGCCTGCGTATGGGGTACTGCTTCCTCGAACCAGGCACCATCTCTATTCACGATGACCGCTGGTTGACCTATCCATGGGGCGTTAACGGTGGCTTGCCGGGACGTCGCTCGGAAAAGATTCTGAAGCGCACCGACGGTAGTGAAGAAATGATGCCCAGTAAGTGTGACCGGATTACCGTGAATGCCGGTGACATTCTCTACTTCAATACCTGGGGTGGGGGAGGCTGTGGGGACCCCTTGAAGCGGGAAACCGAGCGTGTTGAGTTCGACGTGCGGGCGGGTCTGGTCTCGGTCGAGGGCGCCAAGCGTTACGGTGTGGTGATGAATGCTGACCACACGGTTGACGAGAAAAAGACCAAGGCGTTGCGCGCCAAAATGGCTAAGCAACGTGGCAAGGTCAAAATGTTTGACCGCGGCGGCGATATTGCGGAGCTCAAGAAGCGCTGCAAGAAAGAGACCGGGCTGGATGCACCGCGCCAACCGGAGTTTCAGGCTTGGGCGCTCAAGTTCCTTGAGGAACAGCCCAAGCCCAAGGGCCGCATCAAGATGGCGCGCGGCTGATAAGCTTGCCATCTGTGTTGCTGGAAAGCCGGGCCTTGCCCGGCTTTTTCTTGCGTCAATCACTCAGGGGGAAACTTGACCGTTGACCGTACAGCCCTGATCGGTCGCCCGTTGCGGGCCGCGAACTACACCGTATCTGAAGTCGACGTGAATGACTTCCTAAGTGTGGTCGTTGAGCCAGACAGCGCGCCAACTGATGGTTCTGAAAGTGGCGCTGAGGCAGCCTCAGGACGCTTGGCGCCACCCTCCTTTGCGCCATTTGTTGCGGTGCTGGGGCTGTTAAAAACCTTCGATTGGCAGGAAGACTTTCTGTTTGATTACCGAACGGGCACGGCTATGTTCGGAGAGCAGTCCATTGAGTTTCACCGGCCCCTGTTGGTGGGAGAATCTGTTGCTATCTCGGCAGTGATAAGCGATGTGTATGAGAAGCAGGGCAAGCAGACGTTTGACGTAGTCGAGGTCACTTTCGACATCAAGACTGGCGAACAGGGGGAACTGCTGATGTCCGGCCAGCAATCCTACATCCTGTTCAAATGACGGCGCCGATTAGCAAAGCCTGGTTTGAGGATTACGAGGTCGCGATGGCGCTGCCCAGCGTCGATCTGGGGCCCATGGACCGCTACGACTACATCCCCATTGCGCTGATTTTGAGAGACACCAACCCGCTGCATCTGGATCGCGTATATGCGCAGGAACGGGGCCTGCCCGATGTGGTGCAGCAGGGGCCACTGAATCAGGCTTACCTCTATCGTTATTTCACCGCCCTGCTACACGATCCCTGGGATTTGGTGGCGACCAAGATGCGCTTTGCCGCCAACGTGTTTCCTGACGACACTTTGACCTGCGGTGGGGAGGTGCTCGCCTTGGCGCCTGAGGAGGCAGGCGGCGGGATTGTGACCTGCGCCGTGTGGCAACGGAATCAAAAGGGCGAGACCATCCTGAAAGGCGAGGCGAAGGCTCGTATTCCGTCGCGACGCTAGCCGATCTCTAAAAGAGCGGCAGCGGGCGTTGGAATAGTAACTTCAGACGGGTGCTATCTCTGCGAGGAGCTGATCGCGAAGCGTGGACTTCAGTATCTTCGTCGCGCCCATCGGCCAATCTTCTATAAAGCGCACTTGGCGAGGAATCTTGAAGCTT
>JAHEJH010000176.1 GCA_024638905.1 Luminiphilus sp. | reverse complement strand
GTGAGCGCGCGCAGCATCGATTGACATGGCAGGGGGTCGTTGCTCGACGGAGTGACTTGACCGCCAGCCGGCTCGAATGACCCCGGCTGTGTATACTCATCTGCACGGGCAGCACGCCACAGAATAAAAAAGCGCGGTACTTTTGGCTCAACAAATCGACAGAGTGAACTTTGGGCTCTCGGTCTCGGTGCTGCTGGGTCTGACGCTGCCGTTATTGGTGTTCCCGAGTGAAACCGCCGCCGTCCTTGCGGTCATCTATGCCTGGATCGCTAACACCTTCGGCTGGTTCTACATTCTCACTGGTGCCGCCACTTTAGCGGTGGTGCTGTACATCGCTTTCAGCCGTTACGGCGTCATCCGCCTGGGGTCAGAAGAGCCGGAATTTCCGACGCTCAGCTGGGTGGGCATGTTGTTTGCTGCGGGTATTGGCTCCGGCATGCTGTACTGGAGTGCGATTGAGTGGGCCTACTACGTACAGGCACCGCCCTTTGGTGCCGAGCCCTTCTCTGATAAGGCCTATGACTGGGCGGCCTCTTATGGACTGCACCATTGGGGCTTTGTCGCCTGGGCCTTCTACAGTTTGCCGACGCTGGCGATTGCCTATCCCTTTTACGTGCGCAAGGTGCCGCAACTTAAATACAGTAACTCTGCGCAGTACTGGCTAAAGGGTAGGGAAAATTCCTGGGCCGCACGGCTGATGGACAGCTTCTTCATGATCGCTTTGATTGGCGGTGCGGGGAGTTCATTGGGTATTTCAACGCCGCTGATTTCCGCCTTGATTGCACGTCTAACGGGCATCCCTGACGGGTTCGCCTTGGAGATCGTTGTGGTGACCCTCTGTGTGGTGCTGTTTTCTCTGAGTGTCTGGTTAGGCCTGAGTCGCGGTATCCGGCGCCTGAGTGACATTAATTTGCTCATGGCATTTCTGTTTCTGCTCTTTGTGCTGTTTGCCGGGGATACGCTCTTTATCCTGCGCATGGCGGTGAACTCGGTCGGGCATCTGCTTCAAAACACGCTAGCGATGACGTTCTGGACAGACCCCATTGCCAATACCGGTTTTGTCGGGGACTGGACGGTCTTTTACTGGGCTTGGTGGATTGCCTATGCGCCCTTTATCGGGATTTTTGTCACGCGCATCTCACGGGGCCGCACTCTGCGCGAGGTGGTGTTTGGCATGCTCGGCCTGGGCTCCCTTGGCGTCTGGCTGTTCTTCTTTGTGCTGGGTAACCACTCTCTCGGGCTGCAGCTCAGCGGCGAGGTCGACGTGATCGGCGTGATGAACGCCGAAAGCGGCAATGCCGCGATTGTGGCAGGCCTTGATGCGCTCCCTCTTGCAGCCGTGGCGATCGGTCTGTTCTGTGTGGTCGCCGTCATCTTTGTCGCAACGACTTACGACAGCGCGTCCTATACGCTGGCGGCAACCGCTTCGACCGAACTGGCCGAATCCCAAGACCCCGCGCGCTGGCACCGGGTGTTCTGGGCGATTGCCATCGCCATCTTGCCCATCGGTCTGATGTACGCCGGCGGTGTGCGTGAGGCCCAAACCGCGACATTGGTGGTGTCGTTACCCCTGACCTTCACTTTCTGGCTGACCGGCATTGCCCTGCTGAAATCGTTGCGCGCCGACCACCCTCCGCGATAAAACAGCATCTCTTGCACGCCGCGGTGCCGCTTTGATAACCGCACTGAGGAGCACCGCCCTGAAACGGCGGTCGGCCCTTAGCCTGAAATGAAGGAGTTGCCTCGCACCATGACAGACCAACCCGTTGCGTTGATATCGGCTGGTGCCTCAGGCATTGGGCTGGCCTGCGCGCGAGCGCTGGCCGAGGCGGGTTATCGGGTGCTCACCCTCGACATTGATGCAGAGGCGATCGCGCGATTTCGGAATGAATTTGGCGAGGGCAGTGCGGTGGTGTGCGACGTGGCAGATGCCGCGCAGGTGGAATCCGCCTTTCGTTCATTGGTTGATGCTCATCAGCGCGTTGATCTGTTGTTCAACAACGCGGGCATTGCGGGCCCGCAGCAGCCGGTGGAAGACATCGAGGTGGGGGCATGGCAGTCGACAATCGATACCGATCTCAACAGCGTCTTCTATCTGACGCGTCTTGTGATTCCCCTCATGAAGTCCCAGCGCAGCGGTCTCATCCTGAACATGTCCTCCAGTGCAGGGCGATACGGCTGCCCGATGCGTTCTCCGTATGTAGCGGCCAAATGGGCGGCGATTGGGCTCGCCCAAACCTGGGCGATGGAGTTGGGCCCATGGAATATCAGGGTCAACGCGCTGTGCCCGGGCAGTGTCGGTGGTGAGCGCATCGATCGCGTGATTGATCGCGATGCCGCTGAGCGTGGCGTGACGCCCGATGAGATCCGTACCGTTTATCAACGCCAAAGCTCGCTCAGAGACTTTGTGAGCCACGATGACATCGCCGCTATGGTGTGTTTTCTTGCGGGGCCTGGCGGTCGCATGATTTCTGGCCAGGCGCTGGGTATCGATGGCCATACAGAGAGTCTCGCTAACTGGCTGGACCCATAAGGATAGATCGATGAAAGCGTGCTGGTTTGAGGTATTCGGTTCGGCGCAGGGCGTTTTGCGGCAGGGTGACTGGCCCACGCCTGAGCCCGGTCCGGGCGAGGTACTGGTGCAGCTCCAGACCACCGGGGTGAACCCCTCTGATGTCAAAAAACGCGCCGGGGCGTTTCCTGATTTGTTGGAAGCCGGGCCGGTGATTCCCCATAGTGACGGTGCAGGTGTAATCACGGCGGTGGGCGGGGGAGTGTCGCCTTCACGAGTCGGTGAGCGGGTCTTTGTGTATCAGGCCCAATACGGCCGCCAGCTGGGTACGGCTGCGGAAACCGTCGCGCTCGACAGCACGCGCGCGCCGGTGCTACCCGACACCGCCTCGTTTGAGGTGGGAGCGTGTATTGGCATTCCCATTATGACCGCCCACCGCTGCGTGTTCGCCGATGGCCCTGTTGCCGGTCAGTTGATACTCGTTACAGGTGGTGCGGGCCGGGTTGGTCACTACGCCATTCAGTGGGCGCATCGCGCCGGCGCGCGCGTCATCGCAACGGCGAGTAACGATAATGATGCGGCAGCTTGTCGCGCGGCAGGCGCCGAGGCGGTGGTGAATCATCGTGAGCCCGATTGGGGCAAGGCGGTTCTGGACCTGACCGGGGGACACAAGGTGGATCGGGTGATCGATGTAGAGTTCGGCGCCAACCTGCCCGAGCTGCTGCACTGCGTGAGGATCGGCGCCACGATTGCGACGTACTCCAGTACTGTGGTGCCCGAACCTGCGCTGCCCTTCAGGACCATGATGTTTATGGATCTCACGGTCCGCATGGTCATTGTTTACGCCATGCCGGAGGAGGCCAAGGCCCAGGCGGTAGCGGATACGCAAACCGCTCTGACTGAGGGCAGTCTTCAGCATCGCATTGCTGAGACCCTGCCATTCGACCAGATGGCAACGGCTCACGAGATGATTGAAGAAGGGAGTGTGCGCGGATGCGTGGTCGTGTCGATTTGATCGGCCCTACACTGCGTAGTGTGCTCGCCACGCTATGTTTGATCGTCAGTCCCTTGGCAAGCGCAGTGTCGGTCGACGACTGGCTGTCAGAGACGCATGACGGCGCGCTTCAGGCGGTCGATATGGGTGAGTGTCGACTAGAGAATGGCGACGTCATCGAGGTCTGCAGGCTGACCTTCCGCACCTACGGCCAGCTGGCGCCTGATCTCAGCAACATTGTATTGATGCCGACCTGGCTAAACGGCAATGCAGCGGGGCTGGCCACCTACAACTACCTCGGTCCGGATGGCATCGTCGATACCGACGACTACTTTGTGATCGCGGTCAACGCGCTGGGGAATGGTATCTCTTCGTCTCCGTCTAACAGCGCGCAGCGACCGTTTCCGGCGTTCAGTATTCGGGATCAGGTCAGTGTGCAGTATCAGCTATTGACCGAGCATCTGAATATTGAGCATCTCCATGCCGTGGTCGGCGCCTCGATGGGCGGTTATCAGACCTATGAGTGGCTCATGATGTATCCGGACTTCGCCACCCACTTTGTGCCTATTGAAGGCACGCCCTGGTACACGTTTTACGACCGACTGAAGGGCCGAGCCTGGCAGGAGGTGCTGGCTCTGCCCGAGGATTCCCCCGAGGCCATTCAGCGCAAGGCCCACTTGTTGGCGTTGATTGATGGCATGGTGTTCTGGACGCCCGAATATCTGAATCGCGAGCGCTCACTCGAGCAGTTTGATGAGTGGCTGGCTGGTATGGCACGGTTTGATAACACGGCAGCCATCAGTGACCGCGCGAGTCAGAACGCGGCTAGCGCACACCACGACATTCGGCGGGGCCGCCCGGATTTTGAAGCGCGATTAAAGGCAATGGGCAGGCCGAGCGTGCTGGGAGTGGTATTTAAGCGAGATATGACCGTCAATCCGGAGCCCAATAAGGCCCTCGCGAAGCAGCTGGGTTTTGAGGTGGTGGAGATCGCTGGTGATTGCGGCCACTTTGGCCCTAACCCTGAGTGCTATCAGCAGCAGGTGATCGAGCGCGTTTCGGATTTTTTAAGAGGGCCTGGTGAGGCGCAGTTTCAAAGACGCACGATGACAGTCGGAGAAAAATCCCGGCAGTACTATGTGTATCTGCCCGAGGCCTATGGCAGCCGGCCATTACCGGTGGTGCTCGCGCTTCACGGTTATGGGACCACCGCTACGGGGCTCGCTTCTGCCCACGAGATCAACCCTCACGCCAATGCCAATGACTACATTGTGGTGTATCCGCAGGGTGCGGGTTTTTACTCCAAAGTCGCCTGGCAGAGTGGTGATGATCTGGTGAGCTCATGGAACGATCTGGCGAGTAATATACCTACCGAGGCCGGGCCCCACTGTTTGCCGGACCGGCTGGATTACCCCTGCTATGCCGAGTGCGGTGACTGCAAGGCCTGCGATTGGACCTCCTGTGAGGATGATGTGGGGTTTCTGCTTTCGATCACTCAATCAGTGAAAGAGAGTCTGCTTGTCGATTCCGATCGTTTTTATCTGCTGGGTAACAGTAACGGCGGCAGCATGGTGCAGCGCCTCGGCTGCGATTATCCGGAGCACTATGCTGCTGTCGGCATCATGATTTACCAAATGCCTCCGGGCCATTCCTGTGGGCCTCAGGAGACGTTGCCCATGTTTCATTACTACGCTGAGTTGGACGACGGCGTCCCGCCCGATGGGAAGCCGTCACCCTATGGATGGGTGTATACGTCGGCTGAGGACAACACCCGCGTCTGGGCTGAGACCATGGGGTGCAGCGGCCCCGCCGTATCCTGGCAGACCCCACTTGCGCAGGAACATGGCCTCCAGTGCGAGGCGTATACCGATTGCCAGGTTGAGGGTGCGGCGGTGGTGAGTTGTGGTGACCCGGCGGCAGGTCATGAGTGGGCCGCTCAGCGCATTGACGCGATCCCGGCGGATTGTGTTGCGCCCGCCCAGCAACAGGATTTACCACGGCAGCCAATCTGCCCGGCGATTTCGCCGCCCGAGGAGCGATGGGGAATGGAACTTGTGTGGCAGTTTTTCAGTCAGTACTCGCGGCCACCCGCGTTGGCCATTGCCCGCTAATCAATCCTTAGTCGACGCCAGCTCATCGATCATCGCCCGCCAGAACCGCAACGACTCGCCGACTGCCGCCTTCGGTACAC
>JAHEJH010000157.1 GCA_024638905.1 Luminiphilus sp. | reverse complement strand
CGTGCTTATAGCTGTGCCGATCGAGGTAACGCCCCCCTACCAGGTGCGGCTGTGGATCACCATCGGTGGGCAAAGTTACCCAGGCCATCACATAACTCTCGCTAATGGCACTGTGGCCTTCAATCGCGATCCATAGGTTGCTGGTGCGGTGCGAGGACATGGGCGCGCCGTCGTGCATCGCGGCAATCGCTGCCGCAAACTCAGCCGCTGACCCTTGTAGTGAACCGTAATCAACGGTGCCGTCGTCATGATAGGCCCCTCGCAGGAGCGCCTCATCTGCTCTATCGATACCCCGCGCGTGCTGCGCGAGACGATTCTGTATCACCGTGCGAGACCACGCCTCCCATGCACTCGAATCAGGGCCCCAATCGGCAGCGTTACCCGCTTGATGACTCGTCATCTACCGCGACTCAACTGAAAACAGCAACAATGATGTAGAACAGAGACCGTTGCGACATGGTCAATCAGACATCAAATCATTCAGGTGCTCGTGAAAGGCCTGCACGCGCCGCTCTTGATTCGGCATCCAGTACCCCTGATACCCGGCTGACGCCAGACCCTTTTGCTGCATCTCCGCGATGCTCAGGTCTTGGTCGGCCGTGGTGCCCAGCGTTTTTTCACCATACTGAATGTGCTCGTGCGGCGCGTCAGCCACAGGCAGATCTGGCCCACCCGCCGGTGACGGTGTCACCTCCTGTCCTGCGACACGATTCACCAACCACCAGTGGTCGAAGAGACACTGGGCGGGATCTGTCGGGTGCGGGCGCGGGCGTAACAACTGCACGCCATCCGGACCCACAGTAATCACATTATTGGGGAACAGGTTGTAGATCACATAGTCGGTGAGCTGGTAATCCGCGCGATAGCTGTAGTGCACATAGCCCTGCGCCTCACCACGCTCGCGCTTGGCGGCCTGAATATCTACCCGCAGCTGCTGCCAGGTGTCGCGACCCACGTAATCGTCGCTGTTCACATCCCAGGCGGCAGCCATACTCTTCAGCGGCTCACCGATGACATCGCTACCGTATTGAACGGAAGGCATAAACGAGGGGAACCAGCCTCGGTTATGGCCATGAGGGAAACAGTCGAACTGGCAGTCCTCATAGTCTGCCGCGACATAAGGGATCAACTCGGGATGCAGCACCTTAACGTGGTAGGCCTCGTTAAAGTTATCCGTGATGATTTTCCAATTACTGCGGGTCTCGGCGGTCATATCCAGCACCCGAAGCATGTCCTCGATCCGGTGTGACTCAAGCTCACGACAAATCGTCTCGCCCAAGCTGGCATCCAACGTCAGCGCATCGGGGTCGAAGTTGTACCAGATCAATCCGAATCGCTCCTCGCAGCGCATCTCTTTGAGCCTGGCTTTACCGCAGGGGCTTTCTGCAAAATCCTCTTCATCCGGCACTGAGGTCACGACCCCTGCGCGATCAAACCTCCAGCCGTGATACGGGCACGAAAACTCCTGCACGTGCCCATCCTCCGCGTCGGTGATGCGTGTGCCACGATGCGGACAGGAGTTAAAAAAGGCTTTAACTGACCCGTCTTCCTGCCGAACCATGATGATGGAGTCGATCCCCAGCTCGGTGGTCAGGTAATCGCCGGGCTCCGGCATTTGGTACGCTACGCCGCCGATATTCCAGACGGTGTGCCACACCTTTTGGTACTCGCGCTGCAAATAGTCTCCGCAGGTGTAGCGATCGCTGCCTACGGAGTCGCCGCGCAACTGCGGCTCGGCCTCTTTCGGCGGCCGGCTCAAAGCACGTTCAAGGATCACGGGGTTTGCTGCGTTCATTATTTCTCCAGCTAATGGGGTATCTGCTGTCCAGTGCGCTTACGGCCGCTTATCAATGACCTCGCCAGCTACCTTCTCGAGGCGCATGTCATAAATCTGCCAGCCAATGCCCGGGGTATAGCGGACTTTGCTGTAGTACGTGCCCAGATAAATGTCGATCACGCGATCGTCATCTTGGTGCCACGCCTGCAGGAAGCTGCTCATCTTGCCCTCACCGCCTTTGCCGTCTGGGTCGGGCAGGCTGTCGAGCTCCACAATCTGGGTGCCCAGCAAGTGCTGCGTGGAATCGAATACCGAGAGCGCGCCGTCCACTACTTTGACCCACTCATCGGGGCCAACCACTCGGAACTCCGCGCCGCTGGGGTCACTGGCGCGAATCGTGGCATCTTGAGTGAAGATCCTGTGGTAGACCGCGCGACCGGCCTCGATGTTCTCTGGCTCATTGGTGCCGATTTGATCCGTGGCACGGGCATAGAGTCTCTGGAGATACTCAATCTCCTGCTTGGCCAACATTTCGGCCACGTTGTGATCATTCGCCTGCACAGACATCACCCCCATCCAGCACCACATCAGCGTGGCCAACCATACTGCTCGTTTCATTGCCGCCCCTACTCCTCATAATTTTCTAGCACTCACCGAGATCACCGACCATCTTGGCCCACACCGGGTGAATAGCAACCACCCCTATGGCGGCGGCATCAACCTCAGTGGTCATTAGACTCCCTTGCGACCTGCTAGGTAATCGTTGAGCACTTCGTGAAAATAACGCACTCGCGATTCCTGATCAGCCAAATAGTAATCATCGAAACCCTGCGACTCCCAACCATTCTGCTGCGCCTCTGCGAGCATCATGTCCTGCCATACGATTGAGTCTACGATTTCAGGAATGCCCTGCCCGCCATCGAAATCTCGTGTCTCTGATTCGCACTCGGTCACCGGGAACAGACCTTGCGTCATAATGCCGTGGGCCTCGGCCTGCCCCTCAACGGGGAACGCCATGCACCACAGATCGAAGGTACATTTGGTGGGATCTTTGGGGTCGGGCTCGGTGCGAAAAAAGATCAGGTTGTCGGGCAGAAACGAGATCGTTACGTTCGGAAAAATGACGGTGTGCGGACTGTCGGTCAGTTCCTCGTCGTTCATGTGCTCGTAGTGCAGGTAGCCCTTATCTTTCCAATGCTTTCGCTTGGCCGCCTTGAGGTCCATCCAACCCTGAATCGCCTTGGTTTCAAAGTCCGGGTAGCTATCAGGGTCGATGTCCCACATTTGCAGAATGTCATCGAAAGGATGCGGCTCGCCCTCGGGCAGCCGGTCGCGCAGGCTCGGGCGCATTGGCTGCACGGTGCGACCATGTCCATTAGGCCAAATTTCTGATCGTGCACTCCAGTAGTCTTGATCAATCCATGGTGGCACCTGCGGGTGTGCGGTGCGCGTGTGGTAAGACTCACTGAAGTTGACCGACGCAAATTTCCAGTTGGTGTTGAGCCGAATCTTGCGCGCAAAGATCCGCACTGCCGTTTCCATCGGATAGTTTTTGTAGATCTCGGGCAATGGATGCAGGTAGTCCATCAATCCCGGGCTGTCATCACTGAAGCTGTACCAGACAAAGCCGCCCCAGGTATCACATCGCAATTCTTTGAGTTTTAATTTTCCGCAAGGATCGCCCTGCGAAAAGTTCTCGGGGTCGTGCACCGATTTCAACACACCGTCGATGCCCCACACCCAACCGTGGTAACGACAATGGAAGTCTTTAACCGATGAGCTTTCCTCTACCAATCTGAGCGCGCGATGCTGACAAACATTGTAAAAAGCGCGAATGGTGCCATCTTCTTGCTTTGCACAGATGACCGACTGCCCCATGAAGTCATGCACCACAAAGTCACCGGGCGCCTCGAGCTCCACCAAGCGCCCGGCCACATGCCAGATTTTGCTCCACATGTGCTGCCACTCCGCGCTCGCAAACTCTGCCGAGTAGTAGCGATCGCCCGAAATAGTGTCGCCCCGCAGCAAGGAAGGATCTCGCCCGTCCATGGTTTCGGGGTGGACAGGGATATTCAGAACGGGAATTTCAAGCTGCGGTTTGTTCATCATGGCAACGCACTTTGTTATTAACGCACTTTGTTATTAAAGCGCCGAGCCGAGATGACATGGCCCCGGCCAACCATGACAATATAACCCCTCTGCGCCGTCGTGCGAACTCCAGCCTAAGAGCCACTCAAGGACAATAAAATGAGTAACCGTCAGGTCGTCTTAAAGCGCCACCCAAACGGCATCCCTGTGCCTGAGGATTTCGATTTAGTTGAGGGCAGCATCGCCGAACCAGGCGACGGGCAAATGCTGGTGCGCAATCTTTTCTTTTCTTTAGAGGCCGCAATCCGGGGCTGGCTGGATGGCAAAGCGAACTATTTCGAGCCGATTCCGCTTGGCGGGGCCATCCGGGGGCCTTCGGTCGCCCGCGTAGTTAAATCGCACCTGGCGGGCTTTGAGGTGGGTGACCTGATCTTTGGGCTACATTACTGGGAGGATTACTCTCTCAGTGACGCCAATACGATACTGCTCTCCAAGCTCTCGCCAGAGCCCGACATTCCGCTTTCCTACTACTCTGGCGGGCTAGGCGGCTCAGGCCATACGGCGTATGTGGGCCTCCATGAGATCGGCAAGATCCAGGCGGGAGAAACCGTGCTCATTAGTGCAGCGGCGGGCGCTACGGGCTCTATGGCCACCCAAATCGCCAAGCTCCGGGGCTGCAAGGTTGTCGGCATTGTCGGCAGTGACGAAAAGGCCGCACTGGTTACTGACACATTGGGCGCCGACGCGGCAGTGAATTACAAAACCTGTGGAGACCTCACAGCGGCGATTGCGCAAGCTTGTCCGGAAGGGGTGGACGTGTATTTCGACAATGTCGGGGGCACCACACTGAACGCAGCACTCGCGTGCATGAATACCTTCGGCCGTGTAATTGGCTGCGGCATGATCAGTGACTATAACGATCAGGACAACCCCACCCCGATTTACAACATGTGGAAACTGGTAGAGAAGGAACTGACCATAAAGGGCTTCCTGCTCTATACCTACATGGATAAAGTACCGGCGGCGTCACAGCAACTTCACGAGTGGGTCCGGGCGGGTGAGATCACCATATTGGAAAACATTACCGAAGGCCTGCCCAAGGCCGGCTGGGCCTACAGCGAAATGATGCGGGGGGCGACGATTGGTAAAAATCTAGTCGCCATGGACCTTAGCGCCGACGAGTCTTAGCAGTGGCCATTAAACGACGCTGGGCACTGAAACAAGACTGCACTCAACCAACGGAAACGAACATGGGGCATTACATTGATTAAGCGCGTTCTGAAAATCGTTATCGGCATAGAGCTGCTTTACTTACTGCTGGTCAACGGCGCACTGCAGTTGCAACTGACTCAGGATCTGGTCAATAAGATTCGTCCCGAGAAGTTCTATGTTACTTGGGAGCAGGCCTGGAGCTGGTATCCGTTTCGGGTCCACGCAGAGGGCATCTTCGCGAATGGGCAAGCGCGCACGCAACAGTGGGAGGTCACAGCCACCTCAGCTTCCGGCTCTATTTCAGTAGTACCACTGATCCTGAAGCACGTTTACCTCTCCGATATCCAGGCGGAGAATATCGACTACCGGCAGCGCCCGCGTTTAAAGCCCGGCATTGATTACAGCAGCAAGCTGGCCTACTTCCCCGAGATTCAGGGTAGAGAGGTCGTCCCCGTTGAGACTGCCGAGCAGAAGAAAAAACGCCCCTGGAAAATCCACATGAATGGCCTGCAGGCCCTGGGCGATCACCGCTTCTGGGTCTATAACATGCAGGGAACCGCCAGCGGTACTGCTGCGGGCAATCTCTACACCGAAACGCGTCGCGGCGCCTTTTGGCTCGACGTGGAACAGTTTGAACTCGACCTGGGTCCGGCTTTCTTGAACGGCAACGCCGAGGCTTTTCATGGC
>JAHEJH010000150.1 GCA_024638905.1 Luminiphilus sp. | reverse complement strand
GATCACCGAAAAACGGTGACACAATAAAGACAGAGATAGAACAAACAAAAACTCATCACTTGGGGGGCTTGGTCAAAGACCGAGCAAAGTGAGCGAAGTGAAACCAACTGATATCCGTGACCCGGAGTATTTCCACAAGGTCGTCGATTGCCAGTACGCGTGTCCCGCGCATACACCTGTTCCTGAATATATTCGGCTGATTGCCCAGGAGCGTTATGACGACGCCTACATGGTCAATTGGGAGTCGAATGTGTTCCCAGGCATTCTGGGGCGCACCTGCGATCGACCCTGCGAACCGGCCTGCCGTCGCGGCAGAGTTGAAGAAGAGCCGGTTGCCATCTGCCGACTGAAGCGGGTTGCCGCAGACAATAAAGAGTCGATCGTCGATCGCCTGCCCAAAATCCCGAAGCGCAAGAACGGCAAGAAAATCGCTTTGATTGGTGGCGGACCGGCCTCGCTCACAGTAGCGAGAGATCTCGCACCGTTGGGCTACCAGCTCGACCTTTATGATGACCAGCCGGCCGGTGGCGGTTTTATGCGCAGCCAGATCCCCTCTTTTCGGCTACCCCCCGTCGTCTTGGATGAAGAGGTTGATTACATCCTCGACATGGGCATCTCCACCCATTTCGAAACCTATGTCGACAGCCTAAAGGGCGTGTTGGACAAGGGCTACGACGCAGTGTTTGTGGGCACCGGCGCACCACGAGGCAGCGACCTCGATCTGCCAGGGCGCACCGATTGTGAAAAAAATATCCATATCGGCATCGAGTGGCTCGGCTCGGTCGCCTTCGAGCACATTCATAAAACTGGCAAGCGTGTATTGGTACTCGGTGGCGGCAACACTGCCATGGACTGCTGCAGAACGGCCCGCCGTCTCGGTGGCGAGGATGTCAAAGTCGTGGTGCGCTCAGAGTTTGCCAAGATGAAGGCCTCCCCCTGGGAGATCGAAGACGCCCAGGCCGAAGATATTCCAATTATCAATAACCACGTGCCCAAGGCCTTCGTTCATGAGGACGGCAAGCTGCTGGGCATGACCTTCGATCAGGTCGAGGTCGTCTACGACGACAGCGGCAAACGCAGTCTGGTGCCCACTGGCGAGGAAGTGTTCTTTGAGGCAGATGAAGTGCTGATTGCCATTGGTCAGGACAACGCCTTCCCCTGGATCGAGCGCAATCTCGGTATTGAGTTTGGCAAATGGGATATGCCGCAAGTCGATGAGCGGTCTTTCCAGTCCAGTAATCCCAAGGTCTTCTTTGGTGGCGACGCCGCCTTTGGTCCTGAGAACATTATTACGGCAGTGGCCCATGGCCATCAGGCCGCGGTCTCCATCGATCTCTTCCTGTCGGGCAAGTCTGTACAGCAGCGCCCAGCGCCGGGCGTGAATCTGCTCAGCCAGAAAATGGGCGTTCACGAATGGAGCTACGACAACCTGGTGACTATCGACCTGCGCCAAAAAGTGCCGCACGTCGACAAACAGGTGGCGCTAAAAGACCGCAAGGTTGAGGTGGAACTGGGCTTCGATATCGACACCGCCTACCGAGAAGCCGAACGCTGCCTGAACTGCGACGTGCAAACGGTTTTTGATGGTGCCAAATGCATAGAATGTGATGGATGCACCGATATCTGCCCCACCGACTGCATTAACTTCATCGACAACGCCGAAGAGCCGGTTATGCGACGCTCATTGCGCGCGCCCGCCGGCGATGAAGCACAGGATTTGTATGTGTCAGAGCGGCTCGCACAAACCGAGCGCGTGATGGTGAAGGATGAAAATGTCTGCCTGCACTGCGGCCTTTGCGCCGAGCGCTGCCCCACCGGCGCCTGGGACATGCAGCGCTTCCTCTATTCGGTGACCAAGGCAGGTTAACGATGCAGCCAAAAGAAGCCATCAACGACTTCGTCATCAAGTTTGCCAACGTTAACGGCACGGGCTCTGCCAGTGCCAACGGCATGTTCGCCAAGGCGATCTTCCGCATGGGCATTCCGGTGAGCCCGAGAAACATCTTCCCCTCGAATATTCAGGGGCTGCCCACCTGGTACGAGGTGCGCATCAGCCAGGACGGCTATCTGGGACGGCGCGGCGGCATCGACATGATGGTCAGCGTGAACCCCCAAAGCTTTGCGAAAGACGTCGGTGAGGTCGAGCCCGGCGGCTACATGCTCTATGACTCCACCAAGCCGCTTGACCTGCGTCACGTGCGCCGCGACATCCATTATCTTGGCATTCCACTGACGGAGATGTGTCTGCGCGAATACACCGACTCCCGTCAACGGCAGCTGTTCAAGAACGTCATTTACGTGGGGGCGCTGTCCGCACTCCTCAATATTGATTTTGCGATCCTGAAAGACCTAGTCAGCGAGCAGTTCAAGGGTAAAGAAAAACTCATCACCCCCAATATTCATGCACTGGAGATGGGGCACCAATATGCCTCTACGCACTTTGAGTGCCCACTTGGCATCCACCTTAAAGCCGGTGAAAAAACGCCAAAGCACATTCAGGAGTTCGACCAGATCCTGATGGACGGCAACACCGCAACGGCGCTGGGCGCAGTCTACGCAGGCGCAACCGTTGCCGCCTGGTATCCCATTACCCCGTCAACGTCGGTGGTGGATGCCTTTGAAAAGTACTGCCGCCGCTTGCGCATCGACCCGGGTACGGGCAAAAAGAACTACGCCATTGTCCAAGCCGAAGACGAACTCTCCGCCATGGGCATGGTCATTGGCGCCAACTGGAACGGCGCCCGCGCGTTCACGGCCACCAGTGGTCCGGGCGTATCGCTCATGAGCGAGTTTCTGGGCCTCGCCTATTTCGCCGAGGTGCCCACAGTGCTGGTCGACGTGCAGCGCGCCGGGCCCTCTACCGGCATGCCCACGCGCACCCAGCAATCTGACATCCTCGCGGCGGCTTATGCCTCGCACGGCGATACCAAACACGTGCTGTTCTTCCCGGCCACGCCAGCAGAATGCTTCAGCATGACGGTGGAAGCGTTTGACCTGGCCGAACGGCTGCAGACCCCCATCATCATCATGAGTGATCTTGATCTCGGCATGAACGAGTGGATGTCGCCGCCGCTGGAGTTCGACGACAGCTATCGCTACGACCGCGGCAAAGTACTGAGCGGTGAAGATCTTGAGGCGATGACCGAGCGTTTCGGTCGATATCTCGACGTCGACGGCGATGGGATCCCTTATCGGACCTACCCCGGCGCGCACCCCACAAAGGGGGCTTACTTCACGCGGGGTAGCTCGCGGGACGAATATGCTGCCTATACCGAAGACGGTGATGTCTATGTTCGCAACATGGACCGACTGCTGAAAAAATTCGAGACTGCGAAATCACTGGTGCCCGAGGCCAAAATCAAGCCTGCGGCGGAGCCAACCAAAGACGCCCTGCTGTTCTTCGGCACGACCGCCTCGCCCGCCTATGAGGCGCTCGAGACGCTGGAAAAAGAAGGCATTCATCTCGACACGCTGCGGCTGCGCTCCTTCCCCTTCACCCAAGAGGTGGAGGACTTTATCGAGGAGCATGATCGGATCTTTGTCATCGAGCAGAATCGCGACGGCCAGATGCGCCGCCTGTTGCTCAATGAAACCAATGTAGAAGCCAACGCCAAACTGATTTCCGTAGTGGAGTACGACGGCCTGCCCGTGACCGCCCGAAAAATTGCCAGCGTGATACGCGGTGCAATGGGCATTAACAATGTCACGCCGCTGGTGCCGAAGGAAAAGGAGCTCGCTTCATGACCTACGCTAAACCCGCTTTCCGGCACCCTGACGCACGTACCAATGAGGTCGGCTGCACCCGTCGCGACTACGAAGGGGGACTCTCCACCCTCTGCGCTGGCTGTGGCCACGACTCCATCAGTGCCGCCATTATCGACGCCTGCTTTGAACTGTCGATTGAGCCCCATCGAGTGGCGAAGCTCTCAGGCATCGGCTGCTCGTCCAAAACACCCGCCTACTTTCTCAGCGGCTCGCACAGCTTTAACAGCGTGCACGGGCGCATGCCCTCTGTCGCCACCGGCGCCAATCTCGCCAACCGTGATCTCATCTACATCGGCGTATCAGGCGACGGCGATACCGCCTCGATTGGTATGGGGCAGTTTGCCCATGTGATGCGCCGCAACCTGAACATGACCTATATCGTTGAGAACAACGGCTGCTATGGGCTGACCAAGGGCCAGGACTCCGCGACGATGGATACCGAATCTGTCAGCAAGAAAGGCGACATCAACCCCTACATGCCGATTGATCTGGTACGACTGGGCATTGAGGTCGGGGCAACCTTCGTTGGCCGGAGCTTCTCCGGCGACAAGGCGCAACTCGTGCCACTCATCAAAGCGGCGGTCAGTCATCGCGGGTTCGCCCTGCTCGATGTCATTTCGCCCTGCGTGACCTTCAACAACCATCAGGGCTCGACCAAGAGCTACGCGAGCTTCCGCGAGCACAACGAAGCCATGCCTGTGGACTTCATTCCCCGCCGAGAGGCGATCACTACCAGCTACGACGCGGGTGTGGTGCACGAGGTCTGCATGCACGACGGGTCTGTGCTGCGTCTTCAGAAAGTGAACGAAGAGTACGACATAGAAGACGCACAGTCGGCGCTTGACGCCATTGCATACCACGCCAAGGAAGAGCGCATTCTAACTGGCCTGCTCTACATCAAGCGCGACAGCGACGAGCTGCACGATGTGCTGCAAACCGCGACCAAGCCTTTGAACACCATGAATCAGCGAGAGTTGTGCCCCGGGTCACGCTTCCTGGACAGCATTAACGCGGGCCTGCGCTAACGTTAAAAGCGGCTCTTACTGAGAGCGCGATCCATTCGGCAACATCGCACAACTAAGCGGCCAACAGGTCACCCTCCGGCGACTGAACGCTGGTAGTTGAAACGATTTTTATCTCCGGACTTCCGACGCCACTGGCTCTCCTCACAACGCAGGGCATGCTCCGAGCGAATCAAAATGGCATCGATGCCGGAAGCCGTAGCCATCGGCAATTGATCTGGCAGTAAATCCGCAATGACTTCAATGACACCGTCAAAACCCAGCAGTCTGAGCTGGCGGGCCACACTCAAACCCCGCCCATCCGCGAAGCCATCAACTTGTAGCCGCACAATTGGTTGATCGAGCAATTGGGTTATTTGGTCGTGCGATGCGACATCACCGACGGGTAACGCATTAGCAACGGCGTCACCATCAGTCATCTCAGAAAACTGACCCTCTTGGTTAACGCGAATCAAAGCAGTCATCAGCCAGCTGCCACGATCACATCAGCGGGACGGTGCAGGCCGCACTCGAGTTTCTCGTGCTGTCTCCACCTACCAGCGCGTGGTTCCTCTCCAACCGTCACAGGTGTCGTACACGGCGAACAGCCGACAGACAGATAGCCGGCAGAAGCCAATGGATGAGCCGGCATTTTGTGTTGCGTCTGATAGGTCACGAGGTCGGCCGTATCCCAGTCGGCCAGGGGATTGAATTTCCATTTGCCGCGGGCGCTGTCCCACTCCACCCGGTCAATCTTTGAGCGCTCATGGCTCTGGTAACGTTTTTGTCCGGAGATCCAGCCGTCACAACTCCTTAAGGCATGATCGAGCACCTTCACTTTTCGAAGCTGACAACAGGCATCGGGGTCTTTTAAGTACAGATCTCGAGCCGGATCGGAGCGCTTCTCCGACAAAGGGTCCAAGCCTACAGTCCTCACGTTGACAAGGCCCAGGTGACTTACCAGCTCGTCCCGATAGGCCAGCGTTTCATCAAAGTGAAAACCGGTATCGATGAAGATGACCGGCGCGTCGGGCGCGACCTCCGCA
>JAHEJH010000145.1 GCA_024638905.1 Luminiphilus sp. | reverse complement strand
GGTAGCGGATAAAACGCGACCGGGAATGACCAGACCCACCAACAAACCGCCGGATATCACCAGGGCAGCGTGGTTGCGAATGGCCCCCAGCGCCAAAAGCCCGCCGGCACCAACGAAAAACGCGCCCGAGTCGCCGATTTGGGTGCTGCGGCCGGTGCTGTCCAGCAAGCTGGCACCCAGTATTTCCGCCGCGGTTGTCGGTTGCAGCCACCAGATGATGCCAACGAGTAATAGCCCCAGGCCGGATAAAGTGGTGATGATTCGAAGTAAGGTCAGCATCAAGTTTTCCTCGCAGTTTGCAAAGAGATGTGTCGCACCGCCGATACCACGTTGACGCTACGACATACTGTCCAAACTAGCGCGGTAAATCCAGCCCTAACCGGGTGCCGCTGTTAATGGGGAAGAGCTCTCTATAAGACGCTTATCAACTACCAGTGCCGGCGCTACCTGTCGCAGTTTTATTTTTATTAGTGCTGGGGCTACCAGTGGTCAGTTGGCAGGTTGGCGCCAGGCAAAGGCATTAATCCCACTGAAGGCGTTTATCGCCCCAGTTTGTCCCGCAAGCTGTAAAACAGCATCCCAGCCACCAGGCCAGGCCAACGCAGCAGCGTGCCACCCGGAAAGCCATGGGTCGGTACCGACGCCATTAGGTCAAAACCGCCGGTGTCGCCGTCAATCGCCTCCGCCAGCAAATGCCCCGCCATGGTGGCGGTGGGCACACCATGGCCCGAGAACCCTTGCGCGTACCAAAGGTGTTCACCCACGCGCCCAAAGTCGGGCATGCGATTCATTGTAATACCCACGGCGCCGCCCCAGCCGTGCTCCACCTCGACCTCCTCAAGTTCCGGATAGATGTTGAGCATGTGGGGTCGCACAAAGGCTTTGATGTCCCGCGGGAAGCGGCTCGAGTAGTTCTCTCCGCCACCGAAGATCATCCGGCCGTCTTCTGAAAGCTTCCAGTAGTTGATGACGAAGAGCGTATCTGACATCGACAGGTTGTCGCGGTTAACCCGCGGCAACAGATGGGAGGGCAGGGGTTCGGTGGCGATCACAAAATTATTGATGGGCATGATGTTGCCGGCGAGCCGCGGCATGAGCTTGCCGAGGTATGCGTTGCATCCCAGTACCACGTGTCGGGCAGTCACAACGCCCTGCGCAGTTTTGACCTCGCCCGATTGGCCGTCAGGCGCTGGCTGGGCACGGCTGCGCTCGTAGATTCTGACGCCCGCCTCGGCTGCGGCGCGAGCGAGCCCGACGGCATATTTTAGCGGGTGCAGGTGTCGGCAACCGTCATCCAGTAATGCCCCATAAAATCCCTGGGCGCTGGTGCGCTCGGAAACCTCGTCGGGTGTTAGGTAGGACAGCTGCTGGTAACCATACTGGGACTCGAGGTGCTCTAGCTCCTCCTGTAGCTCCTCAGCATGGCCAGGCTTGGCGGCTAAATGCAGGTTTCCTGAACCCAGCTCGCAATCAATTTGGTGCTCGTCGACCAGCTTGCAGACTTTTTGTACGGCGTCGAGCCCGAGTTGCCAGAGGCCTTTGGCGGCATCCATCCCCACCCATTTTTCAATGCTGGACTGGTCTGCCCGTTGGCCCGTGCCGACATGCCCGCCATTGCGGCCCGAGGCACCCCAGCCAATGCGCTCGGCCTCCAGCAGCACCACGTCGTAGCCCTTTTTCTTCAGGTGCAAAGCGGTAGACAGGCCGGTGTAACCCCCACCGATTACACAGATATCGGCGGTCTCCTCGCCCTGTAAAGGCGGGAAAGCGGGCAAAAGTGGTGCTGTGGCGGCGTACCAGCTCTCGGGGTATTTCCCTGCTGCATGGCCGGTGATTTGGTCATTCATGGTTGGCATTATGCCGCTTGCCGGTATCGAGACGCCATCCGATACTGTGTGCTTGTTGAGTTGCCCGCGGGGCGTTATGAGTGAGCCGAACCATAAAACGGCGTCGAATCAAGCAGGTGCATACAGTCCTGAGGGCGTCAGTGACGCGTCTCAGGTGCCCTCTGCCGATATGGCCAGCATTGAGGCGTGGCTGAAAGAGCACAAAATCTCTGAGGTGGAATGCCTCGTTCCCGACATGACGGGCAATGCCCGGGGTAAATTTATACCGGCGCACCAGTTCATTGCGAACCGCGAAATCAAGCTGCCCGAATCCATCATGGTGCAAACCGTCACCGGTGAGTACACCGACGACCATTGGGATTTCGTCGAGCCTACCGATACCGACATGTTGCTCAGACCCGATGCCTCCACTCTGAGGCTGGTGCCCTGGGGACGTGAACCGACCGGGCAGATCATTGCCGATTGCTATAGGGCCGATGGTGAGCCGCATCCGCTGTCGACCCGCAACGTGCTGCGTTATGTGCTCGGGCTTTACGAAGAGGCCGGACTCAAACCGGTGGTAGCGCCCGAGGTAGAGTTTTATCTCGTCAACAAAAATACCGATCCCGACTATGAGCTGATGCCGCCCAAGGGGCGCTCCGGTCGCCGTGAGGTGGCGCGCCTCTCCTACAGCATCGATGCAGTGGCGGAGTTTGAGGACTTCGTGGAGGATATGTACGACTTCGCCGACAAGCAGCAGCTGGATGTCGACACGCTGATTCATGAGAACGGCGCCGCCCAGTTGGAGATTAACTTCAATCATGGCGACCCGCTGGCGATGGCCGATCAGGTCTTTGTCTTCAAGCGCACGGTGCGCGAGACCGCGCAGCGCTACAACATGTACGCGACCTTTATGGCCAAGCCCATGCAGCGCGAGCCTGGTTCTGCGATGCACATTCATCAAAGTGTGATCGATCTCGAGACGGGCAAGAATATCTTTGCTACCGACGATGGCAAGCCGAGTCAGGCCATGATGGAGTTCATGGGCGGCCTGCAGCGCTATACGCCCGAGCTCATCAGCTTTTATGCGCCCAACGTGAATTCCTACCGGCGTCTCGCGCCTGATATTTCTGCGCCAATCAATTTGAGTTGGGGCTTTGATAACCGCACCACCGCGTTCCGGGTACCCAACTCCGATCCCGCCAATCTGCGGATCGAAAATCGTTTCCCCGGTGTGGACGCCAACCCTTATCTGGCGATCACGGCGACGCTGGCCAGTGGACTGTTGGGTATGCGCCAGCACCTGCAACCCACCGAACCGCATCAGGGTACGGCCAACGAGGATAGCGTCGGCGTAGCTCGAACGCTGGAAGAGGGCGTGCGCAAGCTGAACAACACACCCGAGCTTCAGGCTATGATTGGCGAGTTGTTCATGCGCGCTTACGCCGCGGTGAAGCTCGATGAGTTCGAAGAGTTCAACCGCGTGATCAGCTCCTGGGAGCGCGAGCACCTGCTCCTTCAGGTATAACGCGGTGTCTGCAAGCCTGTCCCGATTTTTTTTCGGCCATCGCGCGTGACGGACTCCCATCTCGGATATCAGATTTTTCGAGGGGTGAAATATCTCACCTATGCGTTGCTGTCGCTAAATATCTGGTTATTCCTCGCGGAGGAAATCGACAGTGCGCGATTCGCCATCGCGAGCGGCGAAGATGTGGTGATGGGCGTGCAACTGTTCTCGGCCACGTTGGATACCCTTGCCTGGGTCATCCTGCTACTACTATTTGAGCTTGAAACGGCAGTCATCCCCGACGACCGTCTAAAGCGCCCTCTGCGGTTTGCTATTCACGGCGTGCGCATGCTGTGTACCGCTGCGATCGTGATGGCGTTCCTCGGCTACTTCGGGGAATGGCGTACGTTGTTGCCCAGTGAGCTCTTGGTGGGAGAGGCCTGTGCGCGAGTTGCCGAGGGCTGGTCCTACATGGTTAAGCTCGATGATTTTGTGCCGCTCACGGCCGAGAACTGTGGGCAGTTTGGCGCTGATACGCGGCTCGTTACCGGGCTCGACGGGGTGATCGCATCGCCCGCGGGTTTGCTGGAAGGTCAGCGGCTGGCACTGGTCGATGTGATCAACTCGGCTGACTGGATTCTGGTGGTGATTCTGCTTGAGATCGAGGTGAGGTTGGTGAGGCGGTGGGGAAGGGGTTCCCGACCGATGGCGAGACTCGCCAATAGTCTAAAAGTAGCGCTGTACACCACGCTGGTGGTGGCTGCCATTTACTGGGGCTTCAAAGGCGATTTCCTGGACTTCTGGGACGCTGCGCTCTGGTTATTCGCCTTCGTCTTTATCGAGCTCAACGTCTTCGAGTGGCGGCAGGAAATCCGTGATCAGACCGACAGTGCCCAAGAGCCAGTCTGACTCAGAGTTCGTCGCCGAAATCGAGGTCGTAATCGCCAAGCTCTTCTCGCAGTCTCAGCATCTCCAGGCGTTCCTCAGCCCGTCGACGCTTCGCCGCTTTCAAAGCCTTTTCGGTGACCGCCTCGGCAAAATCCAGTGACTCAAAATCCTCGTCAGTCAGTTCCCCAAGGCCCGGCTCAAAAAACTCATCAGCCGGTTCCTCTGTTACCGCAGTGGTATCTCTCTCACCCATAAACCACCTCCCGATGATCCAGAACAAAAGACCAGCACCTGCTGCTGGTTCGCGCCATCTCAGCGCAGCCGCTCTCATGTCACAAGAAATTTTTTGATCTGAGCCGGTATATCGCACATAACAAATTAAGCTAAGTGTGGTGCTCGTTTTGGATGTATAAAGGCAAGTTCCCCCTGATGATTTTGCCCCGATGGCGCGCCGCCGCGGTCCGCGCGAACTTGCTAAAGGGTCAAGCCTTCTCCGCATTAGCAAGCCCACGTGCATTTTTGATTCACCACCCAGTGGCGTATCGGCGAGCGTATCGGTCAGGAGGTAACTTTGAGTCGGTGAGCGTCAGCTCAATTGTGTGGCGATGGTCTCGACAATCTCGTCAGGTGTTGCGTCATCACAGTCGATCACGATTTCGCCGTAACGCTCGTACAGGGGGACGCGCTCTTCGTAAAGGTCATGAAGACTCTGCTCGCCATCGGCGGCAATACCGCGGTGGGGTGCGAGGGACACACGGTACTCAATGGTGTCGAATCGTGCACGCAGGTACACCACCGTGGATGCTGCGCTGAGGCGCGCCATGATCTTTTCGCTATAGACCACCGAACCACCGGTGGAGATGACCGAAGGGAAGAGGGGCATGCCGGTTACCACTTGCTCCTCGACCGCCCTGAACGCCGCGTTGCCCCGGCCATCCATGATTTGCTGCAGGGACTGGCCTTCCTGCGCTTCGATCAGTCCATCTGCATCGACCAATTCGAGATCAAGTCGCGCCGCCAATGCGGCGCCGATGGTGCTCTTGCCGCTACCGGGCATGCCAATCAATGAAATGATCTTATCGCTGGCCACAGTGATCGGTGTTCCTTTTCAAGGTCGGGTCACACCCTGTACGGGTCATATCCTGCTACGGGTCATACCCAGCTACGAGACGCTAGATTACCCGATACCCAGTGAAATTTATCGACAAGCAGCGTGAGTTTCGTGCAACGCTAATCTTACGCGGAGGGCTGTGTGACCGATCACCGCGCGACCGCGCGTCGTCAAAGTCGAAGGTCGGCTGTTGGCGGCAGAGCGGCTTGGGGTAGCGTCAGTTCGCCCAGTCGCGCTCGGCCTTGAACTGCTGGGAGAGGTACTCCATCTGGTCTGCCAGGACCCGCTCTTTGGCCAGATAGTGCCACTCGAAGGTGTTGGGCCTAAATGGCACAGCGAGTAGCGGCATGTGCGCTTCCTCCGGCGTCTGGCAATCTTTTAGCCAGTTGCAGCGCTTGCAGGCCGCGACAACGTTTTCCCATTTATCGCTACCGCCGCGGGAAATAGGGACAACGTGATCCCGGGTCAGCTCGCTCCGGCTGAATTGGCCTC
>JAHEJH010000140.1 GCA_024638905.1 Luminiphilus sp. | reverse complement strand
TGACCAATGTGACGTCGAGTATGGGGGTGCTGTCGATCATGGGGCCTCGGGCACGAGACCTACTGCAATCACTGACACCAGACGACATGAGCCACGCAGGCTTTCCCTTTGCGACGAGTCGCGAGATCGAACTCGGCTTTGCCATGGTGCGGGCATCACGCATTACGTTTGTTGGCGAGCTGGGCTGGGAGCTCTACGTGCCGACCGAGTTTTTACAGCATGTGTATGACCGCATTGTTGAGGCGGGCGAGGCGCTCGGGCTCTCGCATGCCGGCTACCACGCGCTCAATTCACTGCGGCTGGAAAAAGCCTACCGCCACTGGAGTCATGACATCACTGATGAGGACTCGCCATTGGAAGCGGGGCTCGACTTCGTGATCAAGTTCGACAAGCCGGGCGGCTTTATCGGACGGGATGCGCTTTTGGCGCAGCAGGAGCAGGGTGTCTCGCGGCATTTGGTGCAGCTCAAGCTCAATGATCCCGGCCCGCTGATCTATCACAACGAGCCGATCTGGCGGGGCGATGAGATTGTGGGTCACATCACGTCTGCGGCCTACGGGCACACCCTCGGCGGTGCCGTGGGGCTGGGATACGTGAGTGCTGAGCCCGGCGCGCCGCCTGATTCAGTGCTTGGCGATACGTATGAAGTGGAAGTTGCCTGCGAGCGATTCTCAGCAGACGTCTCACTGCGACCGCTTTACGATCCCGATAACGCAAAGATTCGGTGCTAAGCGCACCTTACAAAGGATTGCGTTGATAGCAGGTCGTCACTAGCAACGCTTTCCTGACGTCAATGCATCGGCGCAGTATATCGATGCTGTTTATCGGTGCTATTTATCGGTGCTTTCTTATCGGTGCTTTCGCAAAGTTCGTAAAGCTCGCCGAGTCCCCCAAGTGCGCCAAGTTGGTTCAGGCGCTCTCCACCAGATCTTCCGTCATCAAACGAATCGGAAACTTCGCGCGAATCTCGGCGTCGACCTCAGGCGGGATGTGCGTCGGCACATAGGTCGCCAATATGTGGTCGCGGGTGCGGATCGCGTTGTCGATCGCTAATGGCTTGTCGGAAGCTTCCCACACGTTGGGGCTGAACCGATTTCCCACCTCTGGGTAGAGGTACTCACTCTGCATCACCGCCAGGGTATGGTCTGAACCCAAGTAGTGACCCTTATCGCCGAGACAAACCGCGGCAAGGTCATCAAAGCCCAGCGTTTGGTCGTTGACTTCGATGCCCCGCACCGCCCGCAGTGTTGCGCCCAATACATCGTTATCGAGAATCAGGCTCTCCGGGCAGACTCCCAGCAGACTGGAGTACATGCCTGCGGCTTCGTAGATCAGATTTGAACCTGCCAACGCCGGTGGCATCAGCGTATGGGCCCGCTCCGCGCCTGCCTGAAAATCAGGCATGTTGGCATCGGTCATGCCGCAGGCGGTGCCAAACGGCAAATCAAAATAGAGGCCCAGCTGAGCACAGCCGCTGGAGATGAGTCCTTGCTCTGGCGACCCGCCGCTCATGGCGCCAGTGCGAAGATCTGAGACGAAGGGCCAGGCGCCGATGATGGCAGGTGCGCCGGGCTCGATGGCGTTCACATACACCAGTCCGCCAATGCACTCCGCCCAGGCTTGACTGACAGCGCCGGCGAGCGTTGCTGGTGTGGTGGCACCGGCTTGCCCCGCTGACAGAAGCAGCACGGGCATCCCGCCCTCCACGGCGACACGCAGGCACTCGAGTGCTTCCTGCGCGAACTTCATGGGCGGCACGACAAAGCAGTTTGACTGACTGACGAAAGGCCGTGCTCGCCACGCGGGCTCGCCACCGGCGATGATGTGCAGCATCTCCAGCGCTTTACCCAGATGGTCGCAGTTACTCCAGCTTGCGCCCACGTGCTTGCGCGTTCCGGCTACGCAACAGTAGGTGGTGTTGAGGTCCATCTCGTAGGTGTTGTCCAGATCGCGCAGCACGCACATGCGCTGGAACATGTGGATGTGCTCGCAGTTATCGGCGATGCGTGCCAGGTCGTAGAGGTCTCGGGTGGTGGAGTCGCGGTACTCGTTCTTCATTGAGTCGGCGATCATCACGGCGGCGCCCGCGGTGGCAAAGTGCACGCGCGAGCCAGACAGATCCAGATCGAACTCCGGGTCCTGTGCGTGCAGCGTGAGGTTACGTTTGGCTTGCTTGAGCGCGGCATCGACCACCGCGCGGGGCATGCGTAAGCGGCCGTCGTCACCCAGCACTGCGCCAACGGCTTCACAGGTTTCAATGCAGTGTGGTGTGGCGTCTTTGAAACCGACTTCTTCGAGAATACGATAGATGTTCTCGACGATGGCTTCGAGGTCCTGATCCGTAAAAGGATGGTAGCGGCCGCCGCGTTCACCGGGCCGCACAGGTTTCATCGCTTCTTCCAGCGGCGCGCTCCGTTGAGCATGTCGCGCCTGTCTGCCTCCCGCACGTCTCGCCATCGTCAGGTCCCCCCCTAAAGCCGGCCAGCGCCCGCCCGGTTGTGCTGTCATCCGGGTCGAAAATCAGGGTTAGAAATACCTCAAAAATCTTGCGCGCGCCAGCAGAATTTGCGGGGGCCGCAGTAAAATATGAGCGGGTAGCGGCAGCCGTCAATCGGCGACGTAATCAGGGTAGAAAAGAGGGGGGATCTGTCGGTGACGGACCTCCCCGAGCGTGTTTCGCCTCAACTGGTCGTCGAGGCGAAACAAAGAGTGAGCGTTACTGAGCCTGTCCTGCGCGAACGAGGGTCGCCGCATACATGCGCGGGCTGTCACAGCTCATGATCTCGCCAAAAATGGCATCGTCCATCTGTCGACCGCCACCATTCACGTACAGATCAGCATCACGACCGTAGGTTTCTAGGCTGGGTCTCCAGACAGAGATTTTCATGTCTGCGGTCATGTCGGTTGGGTTACCGTGACCGGGGAAGTGATAAGCGATCGCCGCCACGACTTCCTGCTCGTCGAGATAGGCGTTCCACTTGGCAGTCGCTGCCATCAGATCGGGTGGGGTGACACCCTCATTGAGCGTGCAATCACTGAAGCTGACGACGGCTGAGGAGGGGCCTTCAGCGGGCGGTCGTACCAGCATGGTCCCTGCTTCGCTGTGCGAGCCACAGGTCCAAGCCTCATTGAAGCGCTCGTTCATCTTCTGGCCCTTGGTAACCCAGGCATGCATGCCCTTGCCCATCTCGGTGAAGTTAGGTGCGTAACCGAGCCAGCCTGCCTCGCGGGCAAAGTCAGCGTTGGCCTTGAAGATGGGGTTCAGAACCCATGCGGTGTAGGCGTCGAGACCGTTTTCGTCGGCCCACTCATTCCAGTCGTCGACGACTTGCATCAGATCCGACATGGATTTGCCGTCGTTCATTTGGCAGCCCCAGCTCTCGATGGCGCCCAGTTGCGGTATATCTTGCTGTGCATGAGCTGGGCTCATCGCTATCACGATGAGCAGGCTTAACACGCTGTTGACCCAGTATTTCATTGTGGTTTCCCCTCGTTTTGTTTTTTGATGGCTGGCAAGCGAGCCAACCCCCGCCACATTAGAGATGTTTTGTTGCAGTGTCATTAAGCGGGTCGCAGTCACTGTAGCGCCCAAGTGAGGCGCGTGAGGGCGACTGGGATATCTGCATATCGGGGGGGGTGATCCGCTCATAGCGGAGGGCGTACACATTGTCAGACCACGAGTCTGTGCCGGCCCCAGCGAAGCGCCTCACCGGCGGCTTTGCTGGGGCCTTTTCTTTTACCTCTTCTTTTTGTTCTTTGCAGGCTCGCTGAGCCTGATACGCTGGCCTGTGCAGACTTAGTGTATGCGAGTCTGGTGGCGGGCCTCGCTATGTGTAGTCTCGGTCAATGCCTGCAGACAGAACCGCTTTTGTCAGGCGTTTGCCATACCGGCGCTGCCGCCTCCGCGCTTTGGCAGGTGTCGCACGCCAGCCTGCGCGCTTGTCAGACACCAGAGCGTTGAGATCTTCGACGACCTCGACGCGGTGTCCGTCTGATTCATAGGTTCTGCGGGGCATAGCGTACTGTAGCGAAACCGAAGCGCAGTAAAACTCAGCTCCGACTCAATACAACCTCATACAAAGAGTAGGTCAGTACGCCATCCTCACCGAGTGCGCCGGCACCGACCGCTTGAATACTGTTGAGCCAGGCGTAGCGCTCATCGCCGGTCTGAAAAGTGGGTGCGGTGGCGATCAAGCCGTTGGCCATGTCGGCCCGGCCGCCGTACTCGACATAGATGTAGGCGCCGTCATCGGTTTTCAGGGTCAAGCGCACATCCACACAGCCAACGGAGCCGTCACTACCGACCGTCAGCCAATCCGCGGCGTCGGTTGCCGCCAGGCTCGCGCGTAACCGATCGCTCTCCACCTCAACACTGGTGACGTCCACCAGCAGTCGAGTGCCTTTGGGCCCGTCGCCCACCTCAATACGTTGTCCCAACTGTGCGGTGATAGTGCCCATCGGCACTAGTTCGGCGTTTGCCCTCATGTGTTGCTCCTGTTCTCTGGTCAGTGGCAGAAGTGACGAGTGTATCGGGACACGGCGGTGGTGGCTCGGGTGAGAGTCATAGTCAATTGAGGAAGCAGGGCGGGGTAGTTGCGACATGTATTGCGGTTAGTCGTGCTAGGCCGCCATCATTGACCTCGTGCTCCGATAAACTGCGCAGCCATTCACGATTCAAACATGCATAGGACATTAATTACGGCTATTGGTTTGCTGGCGACTATCACCATTTTGGAAGGCAAAAACGAAGAGTTCGAGAGTGCTTTTCTGGATCTCACTGAAAAGGTGAGGGCTAATGAGCCTGGTAACGTGTTCTACGCGCTACATAAAAGTGGCAGCGATCCACAGGTGTACAAAGTGATGGAGCAGTACGACAGCCCGGAGGCCCTCGATGCCCATGGCAAGACCGAATATTTTCTAGCGGCTAACAAGCAGCTGGCTGGCAAGGTGGCTGCCGCGCCAGAAATCGAAATTCTCGAAGCCGTTGTCCGCTAATTGATGCGTGGTGCCGGGGCGGGTTGTTTACGCGCCGCCATCTCCGCCACCGCCACCACCGCCGTCCGCGCCGCCGTCTCCAAAAACCCCGCCGGCGTCTCCGGTGTAGTGCCCTGACTCATCGAAGTGGCCGGTGCCGCCGCTAAGCCAAGCTACTGAGCCGTCGGATTCGACCTTACCCTTTACGGTTCTGTCGCCACAGCGGCGGCACACGAAGAACGCCTCTCCAGTCCGGAAATTGGCGAGCTTGTCAGATTTAAACCCGTGAGCGAGGCTTCCGCAGGCTCGGCATCGATGGAAAAAAGCTATCGTCGGCAGGACGGTAGCAGTAAGCGCCAACAGGATCGCTACGAAAACCCAAAGGTCGTTATCCATCGTCCTTGTCCGGGGAGAGCGTCACTACATCTTATTGGAGGCAAAACAAAATCCAAATCCGGACATTTCTCGCCGCAGACGCTGCTAAGCGAGATGAAACGGTGAGAAAGAACGGGGGATGGCGCGGAATGCAGGAGTCGAACCTGCGACCTTCGGTTTCGTAGACCGACGCTCTATCCAGCTGAGCTAATTCCGCGCAAAGCCAACGAGGCAGTGCCTCGCCGGGGCGCGTAGTATACACACTTGGCAAGGCCTCGCCAGCGCTGGAGGAGGTCATCGCGGCTCCCCAGTCAGACAGTGAAGCCGTGCAATCAGCGGCCGCGGGCTGCGCAGGTGACGAGGTCAATTTAGGAAGATGCATATTCTGGTCGATGCCGATGCCTGCCCCGTGGTGATTCGCGACATTTTGTATCGCGCGGCACAAAAGCGCGGCATCAAACTCACGCTTTTCGCTAACCAGTCATTCCAGATCCC
>JAHEJH010000130.1:814-5858 GCA_024638905.1 Luminiphilus sp. | reverse complement strand
ATCGTGTACGACGACGCCGACCCAGTGCATGCTGCCAAGGGCGTGTCATTGGTGAAGTTTCTCAACACCGGTCAGGCCTGCATCAGCCCGAATCGCATTTTTGTGCAGCGGCGTATCCTTGATCCTTTCCTTGAGACCCTGCAGGCCCGCGTGAGCGGCATGCAGGCGGGTGACGGCATGGATCCGGCGAACAGTATCGGCCCGCTCATTAATGAGTCGGCAATCGAAAAGGTGGACCGACAAGTACAGGATGCCATCAGTCACGGAGCAACCCTGCTTGCGGGCGGCTCGCGCTTGACCGAGAACGGTCTGGACCGGGGATGCTTCTACGGTGCTACGCTACTCAGTAATGTCACGCCAGAGATGCTCATCTATCGTGAGGAAACCTTCGGGCCTGTCGCTGCAGTGGTGCCCTTTGATGAAGAGGACGATGTGATCGCCATGGCCAACGACACAGACTATGGTTTGGCGGCTTATATCTATACCCAGAACCTGGCCCGGGCGTTACGCACCTTTGAACAGCTACAGTTTGGCATTATCGGTATCAACGACATTAATCCCACCAGCGCCGCGGCGCCTTTCGGTGGCATGAAAGAGAGCGGCTTGGGCCGGGAGGGCGCACGTGAGGGTATTGAAGAATACCTGGAGACAAAACTCGGCGGCCTCAGTATCTGACGGCGTGACGCCACAAGGAGCACATCATGGCAGGACCTGACTACCCAGGCCTCGACACACTGGCGCTACACGCCGGTGCGCAACCTGATCCCGCGACCGGCGCGAGAGCGACGCCGATCTACCAGTCGGCATCCTTTTGCTTCCCCGACTCGGATTACGCGGCATCGCTCTTCAACATTGAGCGCGCCGGACACGTGTATTCGCGACTCAGTAACCCCACCAACGCCGTGCTCGAGGAGCGCATCGCGGCGCTGGAAGGCGGCGTAGGTGCTATTGCGACGGCCAGCGGTCAGGCAGCGCTTCATCTGGCTATCATCACGTTGATGGGCGCCGACTCACATATCGTGGCCTCCGCAGCGCTTTATGGCGGCAGCCATAATCTTCTGGCCTACACCCTGCCTCGGTTTGGCATCGAAACGACCTTTGTAGACCCCCGCGACCCTCAAGCGTTCGCCAACGCGATTCAGGACAACACCCGCCTCGTATTCGGTGAGACGCTGGGCAATCCCAGCCTTGATGTTCTAAACATTCCGGCTATTGCTGAGGTTGCGCATGCCGCCGGGCTGCCCCTGATGGTGGACTCCACCACGACCACGCCCTACCTGATCAAGCCTTTCGAGCTCGGCGCAGACATCATTCAACACTCGGCCACCAAATTCCTGAGCGGACACGGCATTGTGATTGGTGGGCTGCTCGTCGACAGCGGCCAGTTTGACTGGGAAGCGTCGGGGAAATTTCCAACTTTGTCAGAGCCTTACGAAGGGTTTCATAACTTAATTTTCACTGAAGAATTCGGTCCTGCTGCAATGATCCAGCGAGCACGCAAAGAAGGGCTTCGCGACTTTGGAGCCTGCATGGCCCCTACGTCGGCGTTTCACATTCTCCAGGGCATCGAGACACTCAGCGTGCGCATGAATCGCCACGTCGAGAATACCCGCACCATCACATCGTTTTTGCTTGAGCAGGAGCAGGTCACGCGGGTCGGATACCCTGAGCTCGAGGGCCATCCCGACCAAGCACTCGCCAAGGAGCTGCTGCCCAACGGATGTGGCGCCGTATTCAGCTTCGATCTGGCAGGCGGGCGTGAAGCAGGCATCGCCTTTGTTGATGCGCTCAGCGTGTTCTCACACCTTGCCAACATTGGTGACGCCAAATCACTAGTCATTCACCCGGCGAGCACCACCCACCACCGCATGGATGCCGAGGCACTGGCCGCGGGCGGTATTGGCGAAGGCACGATTCGTCTCTCGATTGGTCTTGAGGACCCCAAGGACCTGATAGCGGACCTGAAGCAGGGCCTGCGGGCGGCGGGCAAGGCCGCGGGAGGCAGCCGCTAATGCGCATTGAGGTTAACGGCGAGACAGCTTACTGCTACACCAACTCCCGAGAGATCGAGGCAGACAAGCCCACCGTCGTATTTATCCACGGCTCCGGCATGGACCACACGGTGTGGACCCTTGCTAGCCGGCATTTTGCGCGACACGGTAACAATGTCGTTTCAGTGGACCTGCCCGGTCATGGGCGTTCTACGGGAAGCCCGTTGGTCACGGTAGAAGAGATGGCCGGCTGGGTGATCGCAGTTTTGGACGCACTGGATATCTCCGATGCCGCGTTGGTGGGCCACAGCCTGGGTAGCCTGATCGCGCTCGAGTGCGCGGCCTCGCACAGCGATCGCGTCAGAGCGATTGCACTGGTTGGCACCACCTCGCCGATGCCAGTGTCGGATGCCATCCTCGATGCCGCCGAGGCGGATGATCACGCCGCGTTTGACATGCTGACCCAGTGGGGCTTCAGCAAGCGCCACCAGTTTGGCGGCAACCGAAATTCCGGCATCTGGATGATCGGCAACACATTGCGACTCTACGAGCGATCAGGCCCCGGAGTGTTATTCCATGATATGCGCGCCTGCAATGAGTACGCATCGGGCACCGATCAGGCTAGCAAGGTCACATGCCCTGCTCTTCTCATTCTTGGGGCGGAAGACCGACTGACCCCCGTGCGCAGTACTCGTGCCCTGCAGGAGGCGATTCCCTCGCCGGTGGTTGAAGTGCTACCCGGCGCAGGGCACACGATCATGGTCGAGGCGCCCAACGCCATGCTCGATGCATTGCATAAAGTACTTTAGGTCACTCGGCTAGCCGCAAACCGGCCCGCTGTGAATCATTCCAAGTCGGCGACACTCAGCCGGACTGCTGAATCATCTCCTCGATCTGGATGATGCGTTCCTTACCGAAGAACATCTCGTCACCGACAAAGAAGGTGGGTATACCGAAAGCGCCGCGCTCAGCGGCCTGCTGCGTGTTGTGCAGCAGTGCATCTTTCACTGGCTGCGTCTGAATCGCCTCCACGAGTGCGGCAGCGTCCAGACCCGCTGACTGCCACACGCCGGCCGCCACCTCTGGATCTCCCATGTTCTGCTCCTGCTCCCACATGGCAGACAGATTCACTGCCACATAATCATCGACCACGCCCAGCTGCTGCGCCGCAATAAAACCCCTCATCAACATGATGGTGTTGATCGGGAAATGGGGATTGAAGGTGAACTTGTCCAGCTGGTGCGCTGCGATGAATCGTTGGGTCTCCAGCATGTCGTAGTCGAGCTTTCCCTTGACCTCGCCAAAAGCCACCATCGGCGCCTGATTATTGGTGAGCTTGAATAACCCCCCCAGCAACACAGGGGTGAGCGTCAGCGTTACGCCGTGCCGCTCGGCGACGCCGGTGAGTACATGGTAAGACAGGTAGGCGTTGGGGCTTGCAAAGTCGAACAGGAATTCAATATTGGATGACACGGCTGGGCTCCTTAACTAAAACTGAGTGTCTGAGATGGTTGTTCTGTGCAGAAGACGATCATAACCGTCATAGCCGCCCGTCGCGGCATGCAGCAGTGACCGGTTGTCCCACATGACCAGCATGCCCGGCTGCCAGCGGTGCGAATAGACAAACTGGGGCTGACTCTGGTGGACGTAAAGCTCCATCAGCAGTGCGTCACTCTCTTCTTTACCCAGTCCCACAAAACCCTTGATATAAGCGGCAGAGGAAAATAACGCTTTCTTGCCAGTCTCGTGGTGCGTTCTGACGAGCGGATGCTCATAGGTTTCGAGCGCCCTCTCGCTTGGCAGGATCTTCATGCTCCGCCCCTGCTCCTGATCGGCCTCACCGTAGGCACCATCAGGCGCATAACCCAAGGCGGCTGAGTGAATGGCCGTCAGAGCCTCCACTTTTTGCCGCAAATCATCAGGCAGCTGATCGTAGGCAGCCACCTGGTCAGCGAACAGCGTGTCGCCGCCTACTGGAGGAATTGTTATGCCGTACAGCGCGGTTGCAGCTGGCGGGATGGACATAAAGCTCCAGTCACTATGGAAGATCTCCGCAAATATGCTGGTCGTCTCATCGGCATTTCGCTGGATAGCGGCCACCTGTGGGTGCTCGTCGATATGGCCAAAAAACGGATCCTGACCGATGTCGCCAAAGTGCTCACTGAATGCCACTAACTGAGCGGGTGTTAGCTGCTGATCGGGAAAGGCGACCACCTTATGCTCCAGCCAATGCGCTCGGATTTCCGCCACCAAGTCACTGGACAACGGTTGATTGAGCTGCGCCCCTGTAATCGCTGCCCCACAACTTGCCCGGGAGGGTTCTACAGTCAGGCTCATTGCGAAAACTGAACGAAAGATGAGTCGTCAAATGTGGACTTCATGATTCCACCAGGCAAGGTCAGAGTAGGCACGCAGATCAAGCTCATGGGTCCAAGCTGAGCGATGCTGCTGCGCGAGATGATAATAGGTCTCCGCCATCTTCTCCGGCAGGAGTAAGCCGTCTTTATCTTTACCCTTGGCCTCCCTCAGCGCCTCAAAACGCTCGGCGCCCAGCATCTTGCCAAGGGTATCCGGCGCATCAACTGCGCCATCAACAAGAATGTGCACCACATGCAGGCCCTGCGCCGCATACTCAGCGTTCAGGGTCTGGCAGAGAAGACGACGCCCCGCCATCGCCGCGGCATGAGAGTGCTGGCCGCTGTTTCCCCTCATGGCAGCCGTAGCTGACGTGACCAGAATTGTGCCATGCCCCCGCTCAATCATCAGCGGCACCAGCACCTTGGCCACGCGGAACAAGCCAAAGCAGGCCATTCGCCACCCCAGCTCGAAAGTTTTGAGCGGCGTGTCATCCAGAGAGCGGTTACCGATCTGGGCACCGAGGTTATACAACACGGTATCGATCGGACCGATGGCCTCGACCTCTTCAATCACGTTTTCCAGCGCGCCATCATCCACCGCATTCAGCAAATGCCCGCTCGCTGACAGGCCGGCACCCGTAAAGTCCTCGACCATGCCGTTGAGTCCATCCACGTCGCTGCGTCGGCACAGTGCGG
>JAHEJH010000130.1:0-781 GCA_024638905.1 Luminiphilus sp. | reverse complement strand
CCCTACCGTGCCACCAATTCCAGCGCCCGCGCCGATAACCAAACACGTCTTTTGCCCAGACATTCCTCTACCCTCTGCTACCCCAGTACCCGGCCTGCACTAATTAATGACTCAATCGCCTCGTCGTCATAGCCGATGGCCGCAAGAATCTCTCGCCCGTGCTCACCTAATCTGGGCGCTGGTCGCGACACGCTTGCGGGTGTTTTATCAAACCTCGCTGGGTGGCGCGCCTGACGCACCTCACCAAATTCCTCGAACTGAAGACGATCTATAGATCCGTTGGCGACCACCTGCTCATGCGCGAGCAATTCCGAGCGATCAATAATCGGCGCGCACGGTACCCCCTCTTTATCGAAGCGCGCAAGAATCTCCTCGCTCGACCACTTCTTAATTTCTTCCGCGGTAATCTCTTTACGCTCACTGTTGTGCGTAAATCGTCCTTGCGCCGTGTTGAAGTGCGGGTGCTCAATCAGGTCCTCTCGGTTAAGCGCGCGGCACATGCCCTGCCACTCGTTGTCGGATATCGCGCCCGCCGTAATGAATCGATCCTTCGTCTCATAAATCAGGTCCATTGCGCCCTGATATTTACGCACATCAAACTCCTTATCAGCGAACGTCAGCCCGGCCATAGCTTCCGGCCAGAACAAGCTCAACATGGCGTCGAGCATAGACAAGCGAATGTGCTGTCCTTCACCCGTCTTTTCCCTAGCGTAAAGCGCGGTGCTAATGGCCTGAGCCGCCGTGATCGCGGTGACCTTGTCGGCGATAATGATCCGAAACA
>JAHEJH010000126.1 GCA_024638905.1 Luminiphilus sp. | reverse complement strand
AGAGGCTAACGCCGCCATTTTTGGCGTGCAGGGCAAGGCGATTAACGCCGTCGCCAGCAGAGACATCAAGGTGCTGGTGGTCGGCAACCCCGCCAATACCAACGCACTGATTACCCAGCGCAACGCGCCGGATATCGACCCCCGGCAGTTCACCGCCATGACACGGCTCGACCATAATCGGGCTAAAACCCAGCTCGCCCAGAAAACCGGGGCTACCGTGAATGACATTCGCCAACTGACGATCTGGGGTAATCACTCCGCGACCCAATACCCCGACCTGCATCACGCTTTGGTTTCGGGCGAGTCAGCCATGAACGGTCTGGATATGGATTGGTACAGCCAGACCTTTATCCCCAATGTGCAACAGCGGGGTGCCGCCATTATTGAAGCCCGGGGCGCTTCGTCTGCCGCCTCAGCGGCCAACGCCGCCGTGGATCATATGCGCAGCTGGGCGCTGGGCACGCCAGCCGATGATTGGGTCTCCATGGGAGTGATTTCCGACGGATCCTACGGCATCGAACCCGGAATCATTTACTCGTTCCCGTGCCGCTGCGCCGGCGGCGACTGGGAGATCGTGCAGGATCTCGAGCTCTCCGGATTTAGCCGTGAAAAAATGGACGCTACCGCGCAGGAACTGACAGAAGAGCGGGATGCCGTCGCGCACCTACTGGGGTAAAGCGATAGTCAGACTTCCCTGAGGATCACCACCGGCGGCACGTTCACCACCCGCCGGCACGACCAGACGCCCAACGCGCCCACGATCACCGCACCCAGAGTGGGCCCAAGGGCCCACATCAGCGGTGTTGGGGTCCAGCTCATCTCAAATACCTGTGTCTGCAGACCCCAGGCCGCTACCTCCGCACCCACACTGGCCAGCGCCCCGGCCAGTCCACCCAGCACCAGAAACTCCACCCAGAGCGCCCCCAATACCATGCCCTTGCGGGCGCCCACAGCGCGCAGTAACGCGCTCTCACGTAAGCGGCCGTCCAAGCTCGAGCGAACACCAGAGATCAATACCAAACCACCCGCCAGTAATATGACCCCGAGCACGAGCTCCAGCGCGCGGGCAACCTGGTCGATCACCACCCGCATTTCGCGTATCACGATATCGAGCTCGATAACGGTCACCGTGGGCAGAACCCCCACCAATTGATTGAGCAGCGACTTCTGCTCGGGTAGCAATCGAAAGCTAGTCATATACATGCCGGGAAAAGCCTCGAGTACCTTGCGCGGAAACACCGTGAAGAAGTTAGGGCGCATGGACTGCCAATCCACAGCGCGAATGTTCAGCACCGTCACCTCGAGCGCGTCTGCGCCGATCCGCAACGACAGCCGATCGCCCACAGCGGCACCGATGTCACTGGCAAACTCCTCCTCAAGCGAAACCCAGGGCTGATCGGTATCCGCTGTCCACCACTCTCCGTCCACTAACGCGTTGCCGGTAGGGATCTCATCTGACCAGGTAAAGTTGGCCTCCCGCTGCCGCGGCGCACCGTCCTCCTCGAGTTCTTCCCATCGGGGTAGCGCCGCGTCGTTGACACTGATCACCCTGCCCCGGGTCATCGGGTACAGCGTCTCCGACAGAATCTCGTTGTCGGCAAAAAACGTTTGCAGTTCGGGTCGCTCCTCGGGAGCCAGATTCATCAGAAAGTGATTCGGGGCGTCGGGCGGCAACTGCGCTTGCCATTGACCGATGAGCGACGTTCGCACCACCGACAACAGCAACATCAGCATGATCGCCATGGCAAAAATCACCATCTGCAGGGCGTTGGCTCGACCTCGCCGCTGCAATCCCGCCAATGCCACGCGCCACAGACTGCCCGCGAATCCACCCACAGACCGACTGCCGGAAAGCAAAACGTTGGCTGCCATGTAACCCAGGCCCATCACCACGCATAACCCCGCGATGACGGCGCCAGTCACCAGCGCGCTGCCGCTGTACCACCACATCAGCGCAACGATTGCCACGCTTCCCATAAGAAAGTCACTGGAACGCTGCGCTTCGGCAATCCCCATGTCGGCACGGAGCACTCTCAGCGGGGAAGCCTGCCCCAGACGCCTCAATGGCGGCCAGGCGAAAAACATCAAACACACCGCCGCGGTTACACCCCCTATCAGGATCGGCTTCAAACCGGCGGCCCCGGGCTCAACCGGCAGCAGGCTGCCCAACACCCGAATGAAAGCTTCCTGCAATACCCAGCCCAGCAAACAGCCGATGAGCGTGCCAAAAAGCCCGATCCAGAACAGACTCCGGCCATACAAGCTGGCGATTTCCGGGGACTGAGCGCCCAGACTTTTCAGTATGGCCACGTATTGCGTATGTCGCTCACCAAAACGCCGACTGGCCAGCGTGATCGCCGCAGCAGCGAGCACGACCGCCAGACTACCGGCCAGCAGTAAAAACCCCTGCGCCCTGTCCAGAGTCTCACTAATACTGGGCTGAGCGCCTTCCACGGAGTCCAACCGCTGCCCCTGCCCTAACTGAGGCTTGACCCACTCGGTAAACGAAGCGATCGCCTCGGGGGTGCCACGCAGCAGCAGTCGATATTCGACACGACTACCCGGCTGGATAACACCGGTAGCAGGAATATCAGCAGTATTCATCAATAGCCGGGGGCCAAAACCGAAGACAGCGGTCGTGGCATCGGGTTCGCCCCGAACCGCCCCGCTGACCCGTAAGGGTTGCTCCCCGACGAAGATCGATTCTCCCAGTTCGACGTCAAGGAGTGAAAACAATCGCGGCGCCAGCCAAACCTCGCCCGCCCCGGGAATCGCCCCTGTGGCAAGCACCTCACCGTAGGGCTCCGAAGACCAAAGCAATTCACCCCGCAGCGGGTAACCCAATGACACCGCCTTGATTGACGACAGCGCCATGTGATCGATATCGGCCACCGCCATGGAGGGAAAACCGACCACCTCGGTGGGTTGAAGTTGTTGCTCGTGAGCTGCAGATATCCAAGCCTCTGGAACTGGCGATCTACTGACAACCACCATATCTGCAGCGAGGAACCGCGCACTCTCAGACAGTAACGCTGACTGTAATCGGGTGACGAAACTGCTGACGCCCACCACCACCGACACGGCAAGTACCAGCGCCATGAGCAGGATGCCTAGCTCGCCGCTCCGCCACTCTCGCGCGAGTAACCTCCAGGTGAGCGCCTGTTTCACGGCCCGAACAACTCCCCTGCCGACATCGAGAAACGTTGATCACACCGCTCGGCGAGGCGCTCATCATGTGTGACGAGTACCAAAGTGGTGCTCGCGCGGGCATTGAGCTCGAACAACAAATCGATAATGCGCTCGCCAGTTCGCGTATCGAGATTTCCAGTCGGCTCATCGGCAAACAGCACCGCCGGCTCCCTTGCAAAAGCGCGCGCAATGGCGACCCGTTGCTGCTCACCCCCCGATAGCGTGGTGGGGTAATGCGCCAGCCTATCCTGCAGTCCGACCTCACCCAGAAAGCGCTCAGCGATGCTGCCGGCCTCATCAATGCCCGCCAGCTCCAGCGGCAGCATGACGTTCTCTTTTGCGGTCAGCGCGGGAAGTAATTGGAAGTTTTGAAAGACAAAACCCACTTTTGCAGCGCGGAGCCGCGCGCGCGCGTCCTCGTCCAACGCGCTGAGGTTCACCCCGTCGAGCCACACGTCTCCTGCGGATGCCACATCCATACCCGCGAGCAAGCCCAGCAAGGTAGACTTACCGGAACCGGAAGCACCGACAATCGCGGCGGATGTACCCGCTGCAATCTCCAGGTCAACGCCGTGCAATATGGTGAGATCACCATCGGCGGTGGGAACCGTTTTTAGGAGCTGACTTACTTTGATCATACTGCGTGTCCTCGCACAACGCTTACGAGTCTCGGCTTTGCTCGGATTGCTGATGCTTGTTCTTGCCAGCGCAGTCGCTGCACAACCGACCCGGCCCATCCTTGTACTCGGCGACAGCATCAGCGCTGCCTACGGACTGTCACTGGAACAGGGCTGGGTGGCGTTACTGGAATCGCGATTGGAGAACGAGGACAGGCCCTACCACACCGTGAACGCGAGTATATCAGGGGACACCTCTGCAGGCGGCTTGCGCAGGCTGCCCGCACTCCTCGAGACCCATGAACCCCGCATTGTGATTATCGAACTGGGGGGGAATGATGGGTTGCGGGGCTACCCGGTGGGACAACTTAGAGACAACCTTATCACCATGATCGAGCTCAGTGAGGCCGCAGGGGCGGCGGCGCTGGTCTTACCGATGGAGATCCCCCCAAATCTTGGCAAGTTCTACACCGATGCCTTTCGCGCCGCGTTTGCGCAGGCCGCCGCACAAACCGGCGCCACATTGGCTGACTTTCCGCTAGCTTCAGTCGCACTGCAGCCCGAGCTCATGCAAGCCGACGGTATTCATCCCACCGCGACGGCGCAGCCGCTGATACTTGACGCGGTGTGGTCAAGCCTTGAGGAGCTCCTGTGATCAGGCACCCCAACCCGCTGAATGAACACCCCGAGCCGGGGCAAAGCGCACTGCAACGTCGGCTGGAGGTTATCATTTTCGGCACCGGGACCCTTGCAGGACGCCGTTTTGACATCACGTTGATTGCGGCAATTCTGTTGAGCGTTGGCGTCGTCATATTGGATTCAGTGCCGGAACTGGACGCGGCAGTTGGCGCCGGCTTCTGGTATGCGGAACTCTGCTTCACCGGCCTATTTACCCTCGAGTACGTCACGCGCATGTGGTGCACGCACAATCGACCGGCCTATGTCCTGAGCTTTTGGGGCATTGTTGACCTGCTGGCGATTGTGCCCACCTACATCGCTTTTCTATTTCCCGAAGCGGCGCCGCTGGTGGTCATCCGGTTATTGCGAGTGCTCAGGGTTTTCCGGGTTTTCCGACTGGTGACTCTGTTTGCAGAGCTCAATGACATTCTCGCGGTCCTGCGCAGCACCTCCAGATCGATTTTGGTTTTTCTGGTGATGGTGATGCTGGTCGTCGTGGTCTTTGCCTGCATCATTTATGTCATCGAGGGTCCGGCGCATGGGTTCACCAGCATCCCCCTGAGTATCTACTGGGCAGTGGTCACCATTACCACCGTCGGCTACGGTGATTTAGTGCCTCAGACCGCAGCCGGCCGGTTCGTGGCAAGCTTTGGCATGCTGGTGGGCTACTCCATCATCGCCGTGCCCACCGCTATCATCACGCGCAAGCTCTGGGAGCGCATCAACGAGCAACGGGCGGCGCAACCGACACTGCCCTGGAACTGCCCGGTCTGCGCGAAGCAGGAGCATGCCGTGGCGGCAGTGTTCTGCCAGCATTGTGGTGCGGAACTCGACGTGCCCAGCGACATTCGTGAGCGAGCGCAGCGAGATGCCTGACCAACCCACATCACTTTATGGCTACCGCAAGTACTGGGCAGAATGTCTTGGCCCAGCACCCTGGCTGCCCATGTCGCGAATCGAGATGGAGCAATTGGGGTGGGACAGCTGCGACATCATTATCGTCTCCGGAGACGGCTACGTTGATCACCCTAGCTTCGGCATGGCAGTCATCGGACGGGTGCTTGAGGCACAGGGATTCAGGGTGGGCATGCTCGCGCAGCCCAATTGGCAATCCGCTGAACCCTTCACCGCACTCGGCCGCCCCAACCTGTTTTTCGGCGTCACCGCGGGAAACATGGACTCCATGATCAATCACTACACAGCGGACCGGAAACGCCGCAATGACGATGCCTACACCCCGGGCAACATTTCGGGAAAACGCCCCGATCGGGCCGTCACCGTCTACAGCCAGAGATTGAAGGAAGCCTATCGCGATGTACCCATCATCGCTGGCGGTATCGAGGCCAGTTTGCGCCGCATTGCGCATTACGATTACTGGAGTGACCGG
>JAHEJH010000120.1 GCA_024638905.1 Luminiphilus sp. | reverse complement strand
GCTTCCTCAGTCTGCTCTGGGTACACTTTTCCTGTTACGGGCACCTGAGCCCGAAAAGCTTCTCCCATAGTACCCTCGTCGACATAACGGTAAAGCGCTGCGGGCACATTAAGTCGTCATCGCGGTGCTGCTCGTGACCGAAATCTCCGCTTTAGGACCTGCAACACCAGCACTTTCACGACGGCGTCCTGACCGTCGGCTTCTTACCCCATAATTTCTGAGAGGGTGACAAAAACTTGCTCGGCGGCTTCGGGTCCCAAGGCGGGCTTTCCATTGCTGAGGAATTTGGTATGGTCATTCTATAAAACCAAACAAATGTTGGGGTGGTAGTTATGCGAAACAACTTACTGATTTTGGGTGCGGTAGTGGTGGTGGCGTTTGTGGTGCTGTCACGAAACGAACAGGTCGTCGCAACCGACGACTTCGACCGAACGCGCTTACCCATACCGCAACCGGCGCCCGCGACCGTGACTGCAGCACTCCCCGAGAACGTGCCACTCCCGACGCCCTGGGAAGTTAAGCCACCCGAGGGTGCGCCCAACGTGGTGATCGTGCTACTCGATGACATCGGGTTCGGCGGGCCATCCCCCTTCGGCGGGCCGATCAATATGCCCACGCTGCAAAAGCTCGCTGATAATGGTCTAAGCTACAACCGCTTCCACACCATTGCACTGTGCGCCCCAACCAGAGCGGCACTTAAGACCGGACGGAATCATCATCAGGTCAATATGGGGTCGATTCCTGAGATCGCGACCGGCTATGCGGGCAACACCACAGTGGTTCCTGACAACGCCGCACCTATCGCCGAAGTGTTACGGCAGAACGGGTTCGCCACGGGGGCGTTTGGTAAGTGGCACGAAACCCCCAGCCGAGAGACCACTGCGGGCGGGCCGCAGACCCGCTGGCCCACGCGACAGGGATTCGAGAAGTTTTACGGCTTCTTGGGGGCCGAAGAGAATATGTATGAGCCGTCACTGCATGATGGCGTGACCATCATTGATACCCCCGACAAGCCCGATTACCACTTTCTAGAGGACATGACAGATCAGGCTATTGCCTGGGTCCGAGAGCAGAAGAGCATGCGCCCAGACAAACCGTTCTTCATTTACTACTCCTCCGCGGGGTCACACGCACCGCATCAGGTGACTCAAGAGTGGATTGAGAAATATGAAGGCCAGTTTGACCAGGGCTGGGATGCGGTCCGAAATGAGGTTCTGCAGGCGCAGATCGAGCGCGGCGTGGTGCCCGCCGGCACCGAGCTACCCCCCAAGCCCGCCAGCGTCCCCGACTGGGACAGCTTAAACGACGATAAAAAGAAAATTTATGCGCGCCAAGCCGAGGTCTATGCCGCTTTCAGTGAGTACTCTGATTATGAAACTGGCCGCTTACTCGACGCGATTGATGATCTGGGAGCGCTGGACAACACGCTGGTCATCTATATCAGTGGCGACAACGGCACGAGCCCGGAGGGCGATCAAACCGGTAACTGGAATTGGAACAAGTATCTCAATGGCGTCCCAGAAACCGATGCAGAACAGCTTGCACACCTCGATGATTGGGGCGGGCCCAACACCTACGCACATATGTCGGTTGGCTGGGCGATCGCATTCGACTCGCCGTTCGCCTTTACAAAGCAAGTCGCCGGTGACTTTGGCGGCACCCGAAACGGGACCGTGATCCATTGGCCCGATGGCATCAACGCCAAAGGGGAAATTCGGGAGCAGTTCACCCATGTTATCGATGTGGTGCCAACAATCCTCGAGGCAACCGGCATTCCAGAACCAACGGTGGTTGATGGCGTGCCGCAGATACCCATCCAGGGAACCAGTATGGTCTATAGCTTTGACGATAGGACTGCCCCTGAGCGTCATACCAAGCAATATTTCGAAATTATTGGTAACCGCGGCCTGTACCAGGATGGCTGGCTGGCAAGAACCACGGTCAAGCTGCCATGGGAAACCGTGAAGATGAATACAGTCGCCAATGATGACGGCTGGGAGCTCTACAACACCCTTGAGGACTTCAGCCTTAACATTAATCTCGCCGAGCAGTATCCGGAACGGCTTGAGGCCATGAGGGCCACCTTCATGGAGGAGGCGATTGCGAACCAGGTGCTGCCCCTGGACGATCGACTGCTCGAGAGACTGCTACCAGCGGTTGCGGGGCGCCCCACCATCATGGCGGGCCGAACCACGCTAGACCTTTACCCCGGCGCAAAAGGCCTGGATGAGGACGCCGTTCTAAACATGAAGAACACCTCCGGCCAGATATCTGCGAGCGTAACGGTCGCCGAAGGGCAAACCGCGGACGGCATTATCATTGCGCAAGGTAGCCGCTTTGGCGGATGGGCGCTGTATGTGGAGGACGGTTATCCGACCTATACCTACAACAATCTCGGCGATTTGGTGACCGTCAAAAGTAACCGCAAGCTCGACTCTGGTGACTCGGAGATTCGTCTGGAGATTTACTATGACGGAGGTGGCATCGGAAAAGGCGCCAACGTCCGCCTTGTCGTCAACGGCGGAGCGGCGGCCAGCGGTAGATTGGAGACAACCATTGCCTCACGATTCTCGATTGACGAAGGGACCGATATCGGCATGGACCGTGGCGCGCCGGTGATCAAGCGGCAGCTGAACGGCCGCCGTTACAGTGAGATCAATGCCACCATTAACAAGGTGACTTTAGAGATATTGCCGGAGGCGTAAAGCAGCCCCCTCTGTCACTCCCTCGGGCGCGGCACGCGCGACGCGCCGGAGGGGTGATAGGCCATGCCAGTCCTTGATTTAGAAGCCCCTCACGCTCGGCGCGAAGCCAATAACGCAACCTGCTCCGGCTGACCTACTTCGGAGGGAATTGCTTCAACAACTCATGAACCACAGTGATCGTGAGCTGCTCCCGATCAGCCTTGGACATGTTGCTCTAGAGGCGTCACTCCGCCACACCGAGCCAGACGATCTTGCCAGCACTGATATCGATAGCATCAAACTCAGCAAATACGCGCCACTTCCGCTAGGTTGCTGGAAACTTCGATGACACTTGCAGCATATCGATGACTACTGGCAAAGTCCGCCGATGGATACACGAAATATCGATCGAGCAGCCCTAAAGGCTCCCTCTGCGAGAGTTACCGGCTCTAATCTCGATACCTTGGTACCAGAATATTTCGCTTCTCTGGAGCTAACCGAGGAAGAGGCCCTCATCAATGCCCTTGATGACGCCAAACAATGGCTCCATCGGCATCGGGAAAAGTTAGATGGGAGCAACTATGACCCCGCCAAAAGCGAGGCTGAGATTCTGGAAAGAGTGGCGCCGGATGCTTTACAAAACATTCAGGATGTGGAGGGCGATCGCTTCGTGGCACTCGATGATCAAAACCAGCTGAAATTCAACACGCTGTCTTTGAGACCTCTGACTCAGGAAGTAGCCCGGACGCTTTCTAATTTTCTTGAGCCCACCAGAAGAATGAGGCTGTTCCAGAGCGGTCGAAACTGGTATCCGCCGCGCGGCTACATGGGCTGGCACACCAACTCCAACGTACAGGGCTTTCGACTTTACTGTAGTCACGCAGAGGAGCCGAGCGCCTCCTTCTTCCGATATCAAGACCCTGAAAGCCTGAAAATCGAAACTTTATGGGACGAGGAGGGATGGAATTTTCGGTGCTTTAGAACTGATCTCAAACCTCTATGGCACTGTGTCTACTCGGAAACTGACCGAATAAGCTTTGGCTACGGGCTTCAATTCCCCATCGAATGACACCGAAGCCCTACTTAGGGAGACCTAAAAATTGAATATTGGTACAAGCACAAAAAGTAATGGCCGCTATTGAGGCGGAAACTTCTTTAGCAGTTCATGAACCACAGTAATCGTGAGTTGCTCTCGTTCAGCCTTAGACATGCTGTTTTTAAGGCGCCCCTCAGCGACACCTCGCCAGACAATCCTGCCGGTTTTGATATCAATCACATCAAACATGGCAGTGCCATCTTCATAGGTTTTCACCGATTGCCCCGACGAGTAACCCACACTGACTGAACGGCCATAAGTTCCCGCGGCGACGCCGCCATGCATGCCCTGCTCTTGCCCACTGATTTTTTGGGTTTGCCGCTTGGTCACATGGTAATTCACCCAAAAATCGGCCTGACCCCTGGCGCCCTGACGCAAACCCCGCTGCATCAGCTCCTGATCCGCGGTGTTGCGCACACGCTGATCACTGCTGTTATAGCGCCGATACTGACTCTCTCTCGAATTATGGTCGTCGTCGTACCATCGATAGGTTTTGTACTCAGCGAAAGGAAAGCTCTGATCGTAGTCGACGTCATAGGTCGGTTTGTCGGCACATCCAGCGAGCAGCGCCAGGCACGCCAGCGCGCCACCCATCGCCACAAATGCTTTTTTGACACCGCGCACTGCACGCTCACTGCTATTAACTCTCATCACTCACTCGCCTCTCTCAAATAACACTCGGCCTTTCTTCGGCTGATACCGAGATGGATCCATTTTATGAGGCCAACCCGAAAGCCTACTCGACCGCCGGTCTGAAACTGATATCACTGTCTGCCACTAGCCATGCGAAGACGGCAAAAGCGGCCACATTTTGGTCCAATGACGCGGCATCGAGCTTGTCCACCGTATCATCTGCCGTGTGGTGCAGATCAAAGTAATCTCTCCCGTCCTGGTGGAGTCGCAACGTCGGCACTCCCGCCGCGATCAGCGGATACAGGTCTGGCCCCCCACCGGGCAGGTCATCGCTGCCCGGGGCTATACCGATCGGCGCCAGCAGTCGAGCAATCTCGGCAAATAGCGCGTCACCGGCCTCGGTCTGACTGTCTGCGGTCACCTTCCAGACCCGGCCACCGCCGAAATCGCTCTCTGAACCAATAATGTGCTGACCCAACGATGCCTCGTGTCGGTCACGGTAGGCATTAGCCCCCAACAAGCCCACCTCCTCGGCTCCCCACAGAACCAATCGAATAGTTCGCCGGGGCGCCAGACCCGTATCTTTTATCAGCTCTAGCGCGGCCATGGTGATACCGACACCGGCACCGTCGTCAACGGCACCTGTACCAAGGTCCCAGCTGTCCAAATGCGCGCCAATGACCACGATCTCGTCGGGCGCCTCCCGGCCCACGACTTCGGCAATCACGTTCCCGGACCGCGCAGCGAGCACCTCGGAGCTGTCCACTTTGATGCGAACAGAGAGCGTTTGACCTTCCGCCGCAATGCGCTCCAACTGATCAGCATCCGGATTCGACAGCGCCAGTGCCGGAACGCGTGGCATTTCCTCTCGATAACGAAGAGATCCCGTGTGCGGGAAACGATGGCTATCGGTGCCCACAGAACGAATGAGATATCCGACCGCGCCCTTGCCAGCTGCAATACTCGGACCACCAGTACGAGCCTCATTGAAGTAGCCATAGGACGAGCCATCTTGCGTGCGTTGCATCGCATGCCCTACATAGGCAATGCGACCCGTGAGGCTACCCTCTGGTGCTCTCTTTAAATCCTCAAGCGTCTCAAATAACGCGACCTCCGCGCTCAAGCCATTTTCGTCAGTTGGGACCGAGCCGCCCAGGGCAGTCACTGCCAGAGGCTGGGGATATGGCGCCAGAATCTCGGCGCCCTCCTCATGTCGCTCCCATGCGTCCATCTCAAAAAGTTCGTTGCGGACATTAGCGAAACCTTTTTCGGTGAGCGTATTGAGGGCCCAAACACGGGCACGCGCCTCCGCCTCACTGCCCGCCAGCCGGGGGCCCACCTCCGTGGTCAGCGAGGTGACAATTGCCATGGCGTTACTTCCCGCCATTGCCTGCGCACGGAGCATCTCCGCATGAGCGAGGCTCTCGCGTGTGACTGGCTGGCCGATTGAGGCGCTCGAAATGAACCAACTCG
>JAHEJH010000117.1 GCA_024638905.1 Luminiphilus sp. | reverse complement strand
CAGGTGATCGCCAAACACGTCGTATTGGGAGTTATCCCCACCGGTGAAAGATAAAATCTGAGGGTGAGTTTGAATCGCGTGGTAAGACTCGATGAAGGCCTCCATCGCAATCTTCCAGTTACATGCAATCTTTTTTTCAACGTGGAGCGAAACGTAACGATCTTCAGGGGTCCAGCGCTGAAAGTGTTCTGTCAGTGCCGAGGCGTATTGCTCGAAGGGTGGCGCATCCAGATCCATATTGATGAGCACCCAGCCACCCCAAGTGGTCACCTGCACTTCCGGCAGCGTCAGCTCTGCGAGCTGAGCCTGGTCAAACTCCCAGTCGCAGTAGGCCTCCTTGAAGGTCCCGTCCAAATGCCAGCAGAAACCATGATAGGGGCACCGCAGCTCACGGCTGGTGCCTTTACCTGACTTCAGCGCCCGGCCTCTATGGAGGCAAGAATTGTGGAACCCTTTCAGCTCACCCGACTCGGTGCGCACCAGCAGGATGGAATAGCGCGCAATGTCATAGACATAGTAGTCGCCCGCTTTCTGCAGCGCGGTCTCGCGACAGACCATCTGCCACACCTTCGGCCAAAGGTGCTCCACCTCTTTCTCAAACACGCCGCGATCAGTCCACACGTCCGTGGCGATGATGTCGTTGGCGATGTTGGGCTGTGTATCCAGGCGCAAAGCGTCCGGAACGCTGACCGCCTCCTCATTCAGCAGTTCCTGATAGCTCGGAAAAACAGGTTTGTTCATGGGTTACTCCACAGCACGGCACATCGTTGGCGTCACGCCACTTTATCAAAGGAAATGTGCAGATCCATCAAGCCGCGCAACAATACATTCGGGTGGTGCTTGAGCGAATTTTTCCCCTCTACCAAAGCCCAGTTATCGGTGCGTCGCAGCAGCGTTGTCATGGCAATCTGCAGCTCGGTTCTCGCCAGCTGCGCACCCAGACAAAAGTGAGTGCCCTGGCCGAACGCCATATGGTTATCGGCATTCTCCCGATCAACCCGCATGGCGCCGGCGCAAGGGAAGACCGACTCGTCACGATTCCCCGCAGCAAAACGCACCATCAGGAAGGACCCCTCGGGAATGGCCACGCCATCTATTTCCGTGTCCTCCGTCGCGCGCCGCCACATCCCTGAGGTTGGCGTCTCCAGTCGCAGAATCTCCTCGACCGCGGTGGGTATCAGGTCGGGATTAGCCCGCAGCTTTGCCTGTTCCTCGGGGTTTTCAATCAGCAACACGACGCCCCCGGCGATCGCGTTAGTCGATGTCTCGTTTCCCGCCACCAGTATCTGCTGAATCATGCCCAACGCCTCTGGCTTGGTCAGCAAACGGCCCTCATCAATCGTGTTGTTGGCGAGATCAGAGATGATGTTGTCCTCTGGTTGGTCACGCATGCGGTCAATGAGATCCGCGAAATAATGTTGAAATTCGACGATATCTTTGGCGTTCTGGATCTGCTGCTCCTCATCGGCGAGGCGGCCCAGCCTCGAGGTGGAGGCATCTGACCACTTCTTGAGTAAGGCCAGCTCGGAGCGTGGCACACCCAGCTGGTCCGCGATGACGTAGACGGGCAATGGCACACAGAGACGATTGAGCAAGTCCACCTCTCTGTCATCAATCCATTCACTAATCAATTGGTCAGCAATGGCTTGAATATCACCACGCATGCCTTCGATTCGCTTATTGGAGAACACTTTGTTCACCAGATTGCGGTACACCCGATGCCGCGGAGGATCTTGGGTCAGCAGCGTCTCGACCATCTCATACCCCTGCTCATAGATGGCGGTGGCATCCTCGTTGGAAGAACCGGCATTGAGCAGCGCACTGAAGGAGCTCGAGAACCGGGCGGGATCGCGAATAATTTCCCGAATATCGTTGTATCGGGTCACAACAAACACGTTGGTCCCAGGCATTTGCCATACCGGGGCTTCATCCTGTAACTGCTGATACACACTGAACGGACACTCCTGGACTTCCGTACTGAAGAAATCCAGCTCTGCAAGATCTACGCGGCTCATGACAGCGCCTCCTGTAAAATCAATTCTGCGGTGGGGAAAGCATCTTCGGTAAGCGCTTGGCGCTTCGCCTCAACAAACGCGGCAAAATCCCCCACCACTATCTGCCACACAAAATAGCGCTCTGCCCCCTCAACCTCCATAGCAAAGGGCGTAAAACCCATCGGCACGTAGGCAAAAGAGTCGCCTGCTGCAGGAAAAAGGTGCTCGCGCTGAAAAGTCCGCACCACCTCACTCTGGGCCACCGGCACCATATCGAAAAACGCGACCGCGGGCTGCGTGATAGCCAGTCGCCGCAAAAACTCAGCGGGGAATAGTCCTCCCGTCCAGCGGGCATTGATCTCGGTCACGATTACCTCGTCGCCCGAGACGAAGTAGTCGATACCGCAATTAATGCCTTCTTCGGCGACATGGCCATGGTCGCGGGCGTAGGCCCCCACCTGCATCAACACTGCCTTATGGGCCTCCGGCACCTCGAGCTCGGGTGAAATATAGTTACCCACCCACTTTCCGCCGGCAAACAAAATTTGACGGACGTTACTGATACTGACGTCCTGCGGGGTGATGGTCAGATCCACCGTCATCTCCCGCCACTGACTGATGTCCAGTTTTTCCTGCAGCAGAATCTGCACAGCGTCGTCGTATTCCGCAATCTGATCAAGGCAGTCAGCGACAGAATCCACTGCAAAAACATTGCGGGACCCCGCGAGCCCCAACAACTTAACCATCACGCCGTTCGGCAACTCCGAAAACATACGATCGGCCTCTCCGTCCCGAATCGCTCGCTTGGAATACACCTCGGTCCAGGGCACCGGCAGACCGGCTTGGGGCGCGTGTTCGGCAAAGTGCAGCTTGGAGTTGACGTTTCGGCTCACCGCCAATGCCTCAGGATTCTGATGCAGCGGCTCGTTACTGCCGCTGATCATATAGAGGTTAGTCAAATCGACCTCCGGCAAAGAAGCGGCAACGCTCTCGTAGTAGCCATCAAGGGGGTGGAACTGCCACTGATCCGCAGGTACCGAATCGAGGCCCATGGCGGCGAACATCTCACTGTAGTGACCCAGCATCTCGCGCCATGCTGGGTCCGTAAATGGGGCGCCCAACGCAACATGGTCATTTTTCTTACCGAGGCCTACCAGTGCGACCTGTAATGCGCAGGTGAGCACCTGATTCTCCTGATGATCAACCTGCTGCTTTGGCGTGAGGCTGGACAGGTCGTGATGCAGTGAGCAGTCGTCACCCGCCATCGCATACAGTGTCGGCGCGGACTGCTCAGGTATGAAGCTTCCCACTTTCATGTTCTGGTCCCTGAATTGATATTTGTTATTGTCGCGGGGATATTTAAACATTTGTCAGACTTAGTTGGGTCAGCCCGACGTCAAAACTTTACCTCTTTCCGTCCTCGGCAGAGAAGCGCTTATCACCGGAAAACAGGTCTGCCGTCTGCCCCACCGTAGCGCAGTCGAGGTCAACCGGCGCGATCAGGCTGCTATCGTCATAGCGCGTGTTACCGACCCGCGTTGAAACAGGGTGATAAGAAATCTCCAGCGCTGGCAGTTCATCGGATGATTCCGCGCCATTGAGCCAGAAATTCAAGTCATGCGCGTCCAACAACACGGGCTGTCTGTGGTGAATTTTGGCCAGTGGCTCGGTCGCGCCCTGAGTGACGACCGCGCAGCCGACACCGGACCGATACACACCCGCCATATAAAATAGGTGCCCGCCGCGATGGTGGTACCAAGGCTGTTTTTTTGACCCAACACGCTGCCACTCATACCAACCATCCGTAAGCAAGGCACAACGCGCGAGATCACGAAAAAGGGGTTTGGCGTCCAATGTCTCAAACCGCGCATTGGTAACAAAACGACTTGCCTTGGACCCGCCCATAGGCATACCCCAATGAACTGACGCATGAGCACCGCTGTCCGTTTGAATCAGCACTTGAGACTGCGGGGCGATATTGAAACGGTCCGCAGTTTGCAGTCCCAGCTCTGCAATAGCGGGCTTATTGGATACCGAGAGCGTATAGCGCCCGCACATTCTCAGACAGTCAGCCCAGCGGCTTTTGAGGCCATCGCACCCAATATGCGCTCATCTGCCGCCGCCAACTGCAGTTGCTCCTTGAGCGCGGTGAAGCCGCCTCCGGTAATCGTGTCCATTTGTAATCCGGCAGCATGATTTTCCGCCAATCTCGGCGTCAACTCCTGCTCAAAGCGAGCCCCGAACTCAGACAGCAGCGGCAACACCTCTGCTTCAGAGAAGCCTGAGCTCAAACACCTGAGCGAGTCGGCCAACTGGTCAGCAACCCGAAAGCAGGTATTCATGCCCATGCTGCGCGCAGGGTGCATCGCGTGGCGGGCATCGCCAATGAGTACCAATGCCCCCTCTCCCCGATAGGGCTCGCTTTGCTGAGAGACCGGTGGGTAAATCGCGCCAAACGTCAGCGAATCAAATGACACCCCCGGACACCACTCGGTCAGGCGCCTGTGCAAGGATTCCTCCGGCTCTGTCTTCCAGAAGCCGATATCCTCCGGCGACACAGGAAAACCGACCTTGGTTCTCCCGCCGGTTCGCGGAATCAGCGAAACCATGCGCTCCTGCGCGAGGTAGACGTCTAGCGTTCGCTCATCTGAAACGCCCTGTTGACGACCATATAAGACGGCGATCGGGTACTGGTAACGGTGTCGGTCAAGACCCATTTTAAGCCGACTGCGAACCGTCGATGCGGTCCCGTCGGCGGCCACCAGCATCGTACACGTGGCCGACCCCGACTGTTCAGTTGCCTGCCAGTCGACACGCCAGCTCCCAACTGCTCGCGTCAACGACCAGTCGGCCAGACCGGTGATGTTCATAGCTCCCGCCTCTTCGGCGGTGTCGAGCAAAATATCGCCAATCTTCTCGTGGTTAAGGAACAGGAATGCGCCCGCGCAGTCCTCACCTTGAGGCACTGGCACGGTGACAATATGAGCGCCCTCCGCATCGAACCATCGCGTTCCCGCTCGCCGCTCAGCACCCGCCTCCAGCAACTGATCCATTACACCCCAGCGGGACAGCACGGACTGCATTGCCGGCTGTATGTGATCACCTCTGGCGGTATCCAATGGCCCGGAACGACGGTCCAAAAGCAGCACACTCAGACCACTGTCCTTGAGCGCCACGGCCAGAGCGCCGCCAGCGATGCCCGATCCGATGATGGCAATGTCAAAATGTCTCGCAGTCACTCACACGCCCAACTGTCTGGATTAACGGATTCGTATCGACACCATACCGGCACGAGCCACTCAATCAAACCAGAGCCGGCAACAGCCGCATATCGCCCGGGTGATCGCATTACTGCGATTCCCTGCTGCCGAGTGGTGGTGTAATGTCGGGCAGAATGACCAGCGGCTGACACCCAATGACCGAGGGCACACCTCTACATCAAAGATGGATCGTACTCAGCGGGCTGTTTCTGGTTTACATGGCCTCAAATGGCGTCACCTTGCATACGCTACCGCTGCTGTATCCGGAATTGATGGACAGCTTTGGCTGGCAGGCGAGCGAGGTGACGCTGCCCGCAACCGTGTTTTTTGTTATCGGTGCTGTCACATCACCACCCGCGGGGTGGTTGCTTGATCGTTATTCATCCCGCGCCATCATCGCTATCGGCAGCACGCTACTGACACTCGGATTACTGGCCTACTCCGCGACCAACAGCCTCTGGCAACTGGTCGCCGTCTACGCCCTGCTAGGGCTCGCTTTGTCGCTCTGCGGCCTTGTCTCCAACATGGTGATGCTGACAGGTTGGTTTGACTCGGGACGCGGCCGCGCCACGGGCATGCTTTTGATGGCATCCAGTCTCGGTGGTGCGCTCTTCCCACTCGCTGTCGGAACGGGCATCGAGC
>JAHEJH010000112.1 GCA_024638905.1 Luminiphilus sp. | reverse complement strand
TGAGCTGGGGGAGGACAGTCAGTCGCTTCATCAGGAAGTCGGGCGTAACGCGAGGCAGCTCGGCATAGACCAGCTGATCACAGTGGGCAGTGAGGCATCGCCTGCGGCAGAGGCTTTCGGGCGCGACGCCCTGTGCTTTGACGATCAGGCGGCCTTGCAGAGCGATTTTCCCGCCTTGCCCGCTGAGCACACCATTTGGGTGAAGGGGTCGCGGGGAGCCGGTTTGGAGCACACCGTTGCGTGGCTTCTGACTTCTGGGGGGGCTACACCATGCTGATGTGGTTGAGCGAGCAGCTGCTCGCCATTGATCCGGGATTTGCCGTATTCCAGTACCTGACGCTGCGAGGCATTCTCGCAGCCTGCACGGCGCTGGCCATCTCCATGGTGGTCGGTCCCTATGTGATTGAGCGCCTTAATCAGTTGCAGATTGGCCAGACAATCCGTGAAGAAGGGCCGCAATCTCATTTGCAAAAAGCCGGCACGCCCACTATGGGCGGGGCCTTAATTCTTGTCACCGTATTGGGATCCACCGTCTTGTGGGCAGATTTGGGCAGCCGCTATGTATGGGTTGCGCTGATCACCACTGTGGCCTTCGGTGGGATCGGTTGGGTTGATGATTATCGGAAGGTGGTCCGCAAAGACACGCGAGGCTTGCCCGCCCGCTGGAAGTATCTTTGGCAGTCGCTGTTTGCCTTCGGCATCGCACTGTATCTGTTTGATACCGCTCTGCTGCCTGAAGAAACGGCCCTCTATGTGCCCTTCTTTAAAGATGTGGCGTTCGCAATGGGCTGGCTGTTCGTGCCGTTTAGTTATTTTGTGGTGGTTGGCTCGAGCAACGCGGTGAATCTGACAGACGGTCTGGACGGTCTCGCCATTATGCCTACGGTGATGGTGGCGACGGGTCTGGGTGTGATCGCCTATCTCGCCGGACACGTTGAATTTGCCGAGTATCTCAACATTGCCTATCTGCCCGGGACAGGCGAACTGATGGTGTTCTGCGGTGCGATTGCCGGAGCCGGCCTTGGGTTTCTGTGGTTCAACACCTACCCAGCCATGATTTTTATGGGCGATGTCGGCGCGCTGGCACTAGGCGCTGCGCTGGGCATTGTCGCGGTAATGACCCGGCACGAGATCGTGCTTTTCATTATGGGCGGCATCTTCGTGCTGGAGACTCTGTCGGTGATCATTCAGGTCGGCTCGTTCAAGTTGACGGGCAAGCGGGTCTTCCGCATGGCGCCCATTCATCATCATTTCGAACTCAAAGGATGGCCCGAGCCTCGGGTGATCGTCCGGTTCTGGATTATCACTGTGATGCTCGTGCTATTTGGGCTCGCTACGTTGAAGCTGCGGTGACGGACGGATGATGACGAACGCGACCATTGCCAGCTCAGAGAGACGCGTGATTTTCGGTCTCGGCGCTACGGGACAGTCAGTCGCCCGCTGGTGGCGCCAGCAAGGCGTTGCCTTCGCAGCCGTCGATACCCGGGCAGAGCTTGCTGACAATCCTGTGGCGGTAGCCGATATCGATGTGGATAGCGCTGCTTTCGGTGACGTTGATGCGGCTTTTGCCGACGAGTGCACTGAAATGATCGTGAGTCCCGGGGTGGCGCTTGATCATCCGCTGGTCGAGAGAGCCCGTGGTCAAGGTTGTCGAGTGCGAGGCGATATTGATTTGTTCGTGGAGGCGGCTAAGGCGCCAGTGGTGGGCATTACCGGCTCCAATGGCAAATCCACTGTCACGTCGATACTCGGGGCCATGATTGCCGCCTGTGGTGTGAAAGTCGCCGTAGGAGGGAATCTGGGTCGCCCGGCTTTGGATCTGCTGGCGGACGAGCCCGAGTTGTATGTGCTCGAGTTATCAAGTTTTCAGTTGGAGCGGTCTGAAGCGCTGGGTTTGAATCTGGCGACAGTCCTCAATATCAGCGCCGATCACCTCGACCGCTACGCGTCGCTCACGGATTATCACCGCGCCAAGCATGCCATTCACAAGCAAGTGGGACATGTGGTGGCGAATCGGGATGACCCGCTCACTATCCCACTGGTCCCAGAAGAGACGCCGGTCACCTGGTGGCGATCTGGAGAGCCTGATCTCAAAGAGTTTGGCCTCCTCGAGCGTGATAGCGTGACCTGGCTATGCCGAGGCCCGGAGAGACTGGTGTGCACCGATGAGCTCCAGCTGGCGGGCAGGCATAACCACCTGAATGTGCTGGCGGCGCTGGCGCTGGGCAGTGCGCTAAACATGCCTATGGAGGGATTGATTGAGGGAGCAAAGCAGTACCGCGGTCTGCCTCATCGCTGCGAGTTGATCGGCCAGATCAATGGCGTACGCTTCATCGATGACAGCAAAGGCACCAATATCGGTGCGACGTCGGCCGCGCTGGAGGGCCTGGCCGGCGCGGGGCAAATCTGGCTGATCATCGGCGGACAAGGGAAAGGGCAGGATTTCTCTTTGCTCAAGCCCGTGCTTGCTCAAATCGACGTGCGGTTGCTGGTCATGGGTGAGGCCACGGCGGAGATTTGTGCCCACCTTGGTCAGGATGCGCCGATTGATGTGATGCCCACCCTTGAGGACGCCGTCAATCTGAGTGCGGCAGCCGCTCAACCCGGGGATATTGTTTTGCTGTCGCCCGCGTGCGCGAGTTTTGACATGTTTACCAGCTACGTTGAGCGTGGCGAGCGATTTCAGGCAGCGGTGGCGGCACTGGAGTTGGCGGCATGATCCGCGGCGCCTCCTTTACGATCTATCGAGGGGATCCCCTCTTGCTGATGCTCGGCGCCGTGTTGGTGAGTATCGGTTTGATCGCCATCGCCTCGGCATCGATTGAGTACAGCGATTTCCATTTCAACAACCCTTGGCATCACACTGAGCGGCATGCCCTGTATTTACTCGCCGGTCTGACTGCGGGTGGGCTGGCGTACATGCTTCCGCTCGAAACGCTGCAGCGACTGTCTCCATGGATGCTGTTCTTTGCCTTTGCACTATTGATTTTGGTGCTGATGCCCGGCATTGGTCGTGAAGTAAACGGTGCCCAGCGATGGTTGCCGCTGGGCCCCATTACGGTGCAACCATCAGAGATCGCCAAGCTGGCGCTGCTGCTCTATGCGGCGGGATACCTGGTCAGGCAGGAAGAGGCGGTGCGGCACCATTGGGGCGGCCTCGCGCGATTGATCGGCATCCTGGCCGTTGTCTCACTTTTGTTGCTGCTGGAGCCCGATTTCGGCGCCACTGTCATCATCATGGGCATGGTTGTGGGCATGATGTTTTTAGCCGGTGCCAGATTGCTTTACGTGCTCGCCATGCTGTTGTCAGTTGCTGTCGTCTTCACCGGCTTGATTCTCAGCGCGCCTTACCGCTTGCAACGTCTGACCGCTTATCAGGATCCGTGGGCAGATCCGTTCGGCTCAGGTTTCCAGTTGATCCAGTCGTTGATCGCTTTTGGTCAGGGAGAGTGGTTGGGTGTCGGCTTGGGCAACAGCGTACAAAAGTTGTTTTACCTGCCTGAGGCTCACACAGACTTTGTGTTTTCGATTTGGGCCGAAGAGACTGGTTTGATCGGTGCGACCGCATTGATCGTGCTCTTTGCGCTGCTCATCGCCCGCATCCTGCAGACGGGCTGGGCCGCAGCGACTCGGTGTAAACACTTTGAAGCCCATGTTTGTTTCGGCACTGCACTGATGTTCGCGGGACAGGTTTTCGTCAACATGGGTGCCAGCTCAGGTCTGTTGCCCACCAAAGGCTTGACGCTCCCATTTGTTAGCTATGGCGGCTCAAGCCTGATCGTCAGCTGCGTGCTGCTGGGCATCGTCTTGCGTGTCGCCCAGCAATTACGGGATGCATCTGAGGGTTTCGATAGCCTGCAACAGAGGGCGTCAGTGTGAGCGCCCTACCTTCAATATCGGGGCGTGCCCTCATCGCTGCAGGGGGAACGGGTGGGCACGTCTATCCTGCTCTGGCCGTGGCCGGGCTCTTGACGGAGTTGGGCTGGTCGGTGGACTGGGTCGGTACAGAGCGCGGTATTGAGCAGCGCTTGGTCCCCGCCGCCGGATTGCCGTTACATCACCTCAGCGTCTCCGGAATACGTGGCAAAAATTGGATGGCGCGGGTGCAGGGTGCGCTCCGCTTGGCCGCGGCGCTCTGGCAGTCCCTCTCAATTATGCGGCGCGTAAAGCCTGACGTAGTGCTCGGTATGGGCGGCTATGCAGCCGGACCTGCGGGACTCGCTGCGTGGTTAACACGGCGCCCACTGGTGATCCACGAACAGAATTCGGTTGCGGGGACGACCAATCGCTGGTTAGCGCCACTGGCGCGCCGGGTGCTCTGTGGGTTGCCCGGTGGATTTGCCGCAGACCGGAAGGCCGAAGTGGTCGGGAATCCCGTGCGCCAAACGCTGACACCGGTCGACCGAGGCGAGCTTAGCCAGTTGTTGGCCTTTTCCGCAGAGCGTCCACTCAGAGTGTTGGTATTGGGAGGCAGCCTCGGTGCTGCACCCTTGAACGCGTTACTGCCTCCGGTGGCACAACTGTTAATGGACCGGGGGCTCGGTCAATCGCTGTCGCTCTGGCAGCAGTGCGGCGAGCGCAATCGTGCCGAGGCCGATGCGGCATGGATCGATAGCCCGCTTAATGAGAGGCGTTGCGACGACTTTATTGACGACATGCCAGCGGCGTACGCCTGGGCGGATATTGTGATTGCGCGAGCCGGTGCCTTGACGGTGTCGGAGCTCGCGGCAACTGGCACCCCGGCAATATTGATCCCGCTGCCACATGCTATTGATGACCATCAGACCCAGAACGCGCGGGTTTTGGCGGACGCGGGTGCGGCAGTGCTGCTACCTCAACCAGAGGCGACACCAGAGCGCCTTGCAGGATTGCTGACCGATTGGCTTGCCTCACCCTCGTCGCTGACCCAATTGTCGAGCGCGGCGAGCGAGTTTGCCGCGCCCGACGCCACTCATCGCGTTGTTGAAGTGCTCAGGGGGGTGGTGCATGCAAGTGGTTGAGCCGCGCCCCGTTATGACGGGCATGGGCCGTATTCGTCACATCTTTATGGTGGGGATCGGTGGTGCTGGCATGAGTGGTATTGCCGAGGTGCTCGCCGGCCTGGGCTACACGGTGACAGGCTCTGATCGAGCGGAGAGCTCAGTGGTGGTGAGACTGCGCTCCTTGGGCATTACCGTACACATCGGTCACGAGGCTGAGCACATAGCAGGCGCCGACGTGCTCGTAGTGTCAGCCGCCGTGCCTGAGGACAACCCTGAACGCACGGCGGCACGTCAGCAGCGGATCCCCGTGGTGCCGCGTGCGGAAATGTTGGCAGAACTCATGCGTTACCGCTTCGGCATTGCTGTTGCGGGAACCCACGGCAAGACCACTACCACAAGCCTGATCGCCGCCATTCTCGGTGAGGCAGGCGAGGATCCGACTTTTGTGATTGGTGGCCTCCTCAATCAAGCGGGCGCCAACGCGGCCCTGGGTGAGGGGCAGTTTCTGGTGGTTGAAGCGGACGAGAGCGACGCTTCATTTCTGCATCTGCAACCCATGATGGCGCTGGTCACCAACATTGAAGCTGACCATATGGAGCATTACGAGGGAGATATGAGCCGCTACGTGCAGGCCTTCAACGGTTTCCTGCACAACCTGCCCTTTTATGGGCCCGCTGTCATGTGTCTGGATGACAAAGGGGTGCGCGATTTAATCCCTGAACTGTCCCGGCAGGTGGTGACCTATGGGCGCCACGCTGATGCCGATTACCGATTGGATAATTACCGGAGCGAGGGCCTGTGCAGTCACTTTGAGCTCATCCGCCCCCACGATGCTGCGCCATTGGCGCTGACCGTCAACATGCCCGGACTCCACAACGCCCAGAATGCAGCGGGTGCCGCGGCGCTCTGTGCAGAACTCGGTATTTCAGAGGACGCTATTGTCAAAG
>JAHEJH010000090.1 GCA_024638905.1 Luminiphilus sp. | reverse complement strand
GACTCATTCGCAGTCTTTTGCTCGACAACCTTCACCGGGTGCGCCTGGTCGTGACGCCGGACACCGGCCTCTCGGCCAGCCGTGAGTCCGCCGAGACGGCCCGCCTTGCAGAGATGAGAGAGAATCTCAGCAGCGAGCACACAGCGGAGATTCTCGACCTCGCCGAGCGGCTCAGGGCGCGACAGGGTCAAAAAGATGACCCGGACGTGCTGCCAAGAGTGGCACTCTCGGATATTCCGGCAGAGACGGCTTCACCCGAGCCTGTTATTGAGTCCGGTACATCGACCCATTATCGCTACACCGCGGGCACCAACGGGCTCGTGTATCAGCAGTGGGTGAGCCCGCTGCCGCCACTGACGGCCACCGAGCAGCAGCATCTGCCACTGGTGACGGCATTGATGCCCGAGGTCGGCGTCGGCGCACTCAACTACCTGGACACCCAGGAGCGGCATTCAGCGACGGTGGGCTCGCTCAGTGCGTCGGTCAGCAGCCGCGCGCACCGCGACAGCGAGCAAAGCAGCGACAGCTTCTTTGTGCTGTCTTCCAAGGCCCTCGCTGATCGCATGCAGCCGCAGCTGGAACTGATGTCGGATACGCTTCAGGCCGCGCGTTTCGATGAATGCTCGCGCATCCGGGATCTGGTCAGTCAAATGCGCGCGCGGCGCGATCAGGGCATCACCGGTAGCGGACATGCACTGGCCATGACCGCAGCCTGTGCCGGTATGAGCCCCCTCGCCAAACGGGGCCACGAGCAAGGAGGACTCGAGGGTATCCGCACGCTGCGCGCGCTGGATGACGTACTCAAAGATGAAGGAGAGCTGGACGCATTCGCTCACTCGCTCGGCGCCATCCACCAGAAGCTAGCGGCTGCGGGGGCACGGCTTTTGTGTACCGTCGCCGATGATCCCAACATTCAGTCTGCGAGCGAGGCCGCCGCACAGAGCGCAGGCGTCCTGCCAATGACGTCCCATGACGGGATCGCACTGGATCCGGTCCGCGCCGCGATTCAGGAAATGTGGGTCACCAACACCCAAGTCAATTTCTGCGCCAAGGCTTACCCCACAGTCCCCTCCGGTCACCCCGATGCGCCGGCGCTGTCGGTGCTCGCCGCTTTCCTGCGCAATGGATTTTTGCATCGCACTATCCGGGAACAGGGTGGTGCGTACGGCGGGGGCGCCAGCCACGACCCGAATATCGCCGCATTTCGCTTCTTCTCCTACCGAGACCCGCGCTTGGTCGAGACCCTTGAGGACTTCGATGCCTCCATCGCCTGGCTATTAGAGACGCAGCACGAGCAGTTAGCGCTGGAAGAGGCCATCCTCAGCGTGATGGCCAGCCTCGATAAGCCAGGATCCCCGGCCGGCGAGGCGAAGCGAGATTTCCACGAACGGCTTTTCCGACGGACTGCAGAACACCGCAGACTCTTGCGCGCCGGCATTGTGGGCACCACCCTCGATGACCTGCGCCGGGTGGCCGAAACCTACCTGAAGCCCGAGCTTGCCAGCACGGCGGTCATCACCCACACCGCGGGTGCAGACATCGTGAAAGAGCGTCAGTTGCCGCTCAACCGGCAGGACCTTCTCTGAGCGAGAGCAAGTAACCCTCGCCGCGGGGCGCCCAGGCGTCCAGAAAGTCCTCGCGGGGCCAGATCAGACGGCCCTGCGACGGATCGGCCAGCGCGACATGATGCCCGGCCAGCCCAGTCAGCAGACTGAAATGCGGGCCAGTGGGTAACTGTAGGTAGACCAGAACCGGCAACCTGAGGGTCGACAACGCCCCGGCACTGACCCTGAACACCTGCGGATGGGCACCGGCATCTCTCGCCAGCCGGGCTAATTGCTCAAGACTGAAACCCTCGCCGCGAATACGCGTTATTTCCGCAACGCTGACGCCGAGGCGCGCCATGAGCCCCGTCAGATCGAAATCAGCACCCGAGTGTGCCGCCATTAATGTGGCGAGCGCAGCCGGCCCACAATCATAATCTCCAGATTGCCGCACAATCTCCTGCTCGAAAACGCGCACCGGTTGCGACCATGCGGTATCGCTGCCCAGCGATACCCCGGTGAGCGCGGCGGCGAAGCCCAGACTGCGACTGACCCGCCACGCCCACCGAAGTGGATCAGATCTAGCGCTCGTCCGTGTAACGCCGGGCACGACGCTCTAGCCAGACGACCAGGAGCACCGCACCACTGAAGTAGGTGGTGAGCGCCACACCCAGGCTGATCAAGCCGCCGGCGGCCACCGTAGCGGCGGCCATCAACAGCGCCCAACCGAGCAGCACCGGGACAATACGCAACGCGAAATATCGCTCTCGCACACGCCAACGGGCGTCGCGGGCTAGCTTCTCCCGCAGCTGCTCGACCGGGTTATCCCCTTTTAGTCCTGACACTGCTGAGCCCTCCCATTAAGGCAGTTTGTAGGCGGGGCGGGGTTCCGCGTAATGCGGCACATAGACCCCCCAGTAAAAGCCCGCCAGGGCCAGATCAAGCGTGGCCACACCCACGATAAACGGCAGCACTCTGCCGCGCAGTTGCGATGCCTCAAGGAACGACAATGCGTGTGACTGCTCATCGGGAAGGGGTGATGGCGCCACCCGCACCGTAGCGGTCTCTAAACTCAGGGGCGGGACGCTGAGTGGGGAAGCAGCCTGAGTGAACGGTGCAGACACGGCACCACACAGGCCTAGTACGAAAATCCATTTTCTCATGTTGCTGGCTCCTAGCTATTCAAGATCATACCGAATTGAGGTTCGGTCACTGCCGATCGCGGTAGAAATACCGCCATGACCGGCTCAGTGCTTACTTTGCCTATTGGACTATTGCCCCACCACGTCATGGGCAAGCACAATCCCTCCACGCCCCGATGAGGTCGCTGAAGGACAGGAGAGAATGCAATGGTGGTGAAGCGTGTAGCAGGAGCGCTGGGTGCCGAGTTACAGGCCGTCAATTTGGGCGACGGTATTGACGCTGAACTCGCCAGTACCTTGCGCGCCCTGCTGAATGAGCACGAGGTGCTGTTTCTTCGCGATCAGGTCATAGAACCCGTCGCACAAAAAGCACTGGCCGAGATTTTCGGGCCGCTACAAACACACCCTGCCTACAACACCGTAGAGGGTCTGCCTGAGGTGATGATTCTGGAGAGCACCCGGGAGAATCCCTCAAAAATTGAGATCTGGCACTCGGATATGACGTTTCGTCAGCATCCACCCTCGGTCACGGTGCTCCGCGGCATCACGATTCCGGAGGTGGGTGGAGACACCCTGTTCGCCAGCATGACGGCGGCCTACGACGGCCTGTCTTCAGGGATGCAGCGCTACCTCGACGGCCTCGTGGCAGTCCACGATTTCAGCCACGGCTTTAAAGAAAGCCTCGCCGAGCCCGGGGGCCGGGAGCGTCTGGCGGACGCCGTGGCCGCCAACCCGCCGGTGCGTCACCCGGTGGTACAGACACACCCCGAAACCGGCAAAAAGGTGCTGTTCGTGAACACCCTGTTCACCACTCACATTGAAGGTCTACCGCCACTGGAGTCGGCTGAGGTCCTGCAGTTTCTGTGGCGCCACGCCAGCCTGCCGGAGTTCACCTGCCGCTTTAACTGGCAACCGAACAGCATGGTGCTCTGGGATAACCGCAGCACCCAGCACAAGCCCGTGAATGATTTCTTTCCTGCAACGCGGCGCCTGCACCGCGTGGTGAGTGAGGGCGATCAGCCCTACTGATTAGCCTTGATATCTGCCAGGTAGCGGTTCACTTCGCGCCGCACCAGAGGCGCGAAAAGATACAGCATGAGCACGTTCGGCAAAGCAATTAAAAAGGTCATCGCATCTGAGAAGTCGAGTACCGCGCGCAGCTCGAGCATGCAGCCCAGCGCGATAAAGGCGCAAAAGATCATCTGGAAGACGACGCTCTTCACTTTCCCTTCACCCAACAGATAGGTCCAGCCCTTGAGACCGTAGTAAGACCAGGCCAATGCACTCGAGAAAGCGAAGAGCAGCGCGGCCACCGCAATCACATAAGGCGCCCAAGCAAAGTGCCAGGCAAACGCTGCAGAGGTGAGCTCAATCCCCGCAAGCCCTGACCCCATTAGCCCCTGAGGGATAGCTGTAGTCAGGACCACCAGCGAGCTCAATGAGCACACGATCACGGTGTCAATGAAAGGCTCCAATAGCGCCGTGATACCTTCAGAGGCCGGCTGCTCGGTCTTGACCGCGGAGTGCGCAATCGACGCTGAACCAATACCGGCTTCGTTGGAAAAAAGCGCCCTCTGAAAGCCGATCACCATGGCGCCCAGAATGCCACCCGATGCCGCCTGTCCCGTGAAAGCCTCTGAGACCACCAAAGCCAGCGCGGCGGGCAGGTGTTCTGCGCTGAGGCCGATCACTACCACCGCAGCAATTACGTAGATGAGCCCCATCACCGGCACCAGCACCGCCGCCACCTGTGCAATGGATCGTATGCCGCCAATAATCACGGCAGCAATGACCGCCGCCAGCGCGAGCCCGAACAGCCAGCCACGGTCAGCAAAAAAAGAGGTCTCGCCGCCGGTGATCACTACGAACTGGGCAAAGGCCTGATTGGACTGAAACATGTTGCCAATGCCCAAACAGCCAATGACCAAGGCCAATGCATAGAAGGTGCCAAAGCCCTTGCCGATGCCTGGCCAACCTCGCTCCCGAAAATAGGCCTCCATATAGAACATCGGGCCACCTGACACCGAGCCGTCGGCGTTATAGCGCCGGTACTTAACGCCCAGCGTGCACTCCACCAGCTTGGTCGACATCGACAAAAGCCCAGCGATGAAGAGCCAAAACGCCGCACCCGGGCCACCGAGGGAGATCGCCACGGCCACGCCGCCAATGTTGCCCACGCCGACGGTGCCAGACACCGCCGTGGCAACGGCCTTGAAGTGACTGATCTCACCGCGGGCGTTAGGATCCGCAAAATCGCCGCGGGCGTGGCGAATCGCGAGCCACAGCGCTCTTACATTGATTAGCCGCAAGTAAAATGTGAAAAACAAGCCGGCCACCGCCGTCCAGATCACAATAAGCGGCACGTCAGTGCCTGCAATCGGCACCGTATAAAAAACGATGGAAGATAGCGCTTCTGCGATGGGGCCGAGTTGCGCCTCCACCCACTGGTCGGGAGACAGGCTCACCCCCACTGCACCGTATGGCGCAATACCTGTTGGTAGCCGTTGAATTTCGGTACCTCGTCGAGCAGACCTTTTTCCCTCAGCAATACGCGGAACCCGGGTAAGCGGTAACAGGGCACACCGGGGAGCAGGTGATGCTCGAGGTGGTAGTTCACAAAGTGCGGAGCCATGAGAAAGCGCTGCCACACCGGCGCTTCAACCGTCCGGGTATTGAAACGGGGATCGGGATTGTCTGCATCGGGCACTGCGGCGTGTTCTGCTATCTGCCTGAGTCGCGCCACCAGCATGTAAGACGTCATCAGGCTCCCAAACCAGAGCCACCAGGTCCAGCCAATGCCCAGCAACATCAAGATGGCGGCCAGCGCCGTCTGCACGCCCATCTGCTTGAGCAACAAGGATTTGCCATCCGAGCTGCGGCCGCCAAAGTGGACCAAACCGCCGCGCAGAATGCCGGCGATCAATTTGAATCCGGTCTGTCCCGTCAGATCCCGCAGCACCTTACGCCGAAAGCTTATGCCATCGACAGGGTACGCCCGGTAATTGGGGAGATCGGGGTCATCGGGCGTCCCGGCCAGCCGGTGGTGATCGAGATGCCCGGTGGCATAGGCAGTCAGATCATTGAGCGTTGGTAGCGCACACAGCCACTGCCCCACCCACTGATTCAAGACGCGGCTGGCGAACAGGGTGTTGTGACCGGCCTCGTGCATGAGTACCGACAAACCCAGCTGGCGCCCCGCCAACAGTACCCAGACCAGTAAGATCGTTACAGGGTGTGGGAAAGCGCCCGCAAGTAGCAGCAACCCCATCGTCAGCGCCCAGGTCGAAAGCACCAGCCACCACGCCCACAGATCGCTG
>JAHEJH010000075.1:1654-6083 GCA_024638905.1 Luminiphilus sp. | reverse complement strand
GTCAAGATGATGGAACAACAATAGTTATTAACGAGATAAAAAATGAGCAATTTGAATAAACCCCCTGTTTCTCCTGAGGAACTAGCGGCAGCGGCCGCCATGCAACGCACCCTGCATGGCGGGGCTGAAGTAAAGTCTGAAGAGGTTCTGGCTGCTCAGGCAGCCTTTACTGAAATGAAAAATCGCTATAGTCCATTGAGTGATGATCATCTTGATTTGCTCTTTAGAGAGCCGAGAACTCAGTATGCTTGGCAAGATAGAGAGGTCAGCGACAATCTGATACGTACGCTTTATGACCTGACTAAAATGGCTTCTACTAGCGTAAACAGCTGCCCTGGTCGGTTTCTCTTTCTACGGTCAGAAGAGAGCAAGGAACGATTACGGCCGACCATAATGGGTAACAACGTTGAGAAAATAATGGGGGCCCCTGTGGTCGCGATCATTGCTCATGATAATGATTTTTATGAGCGATTAGATGAGCTGGTGCCCTACACCGACCTAAAACCCATGTTTATCGACAAGCCGGCCTATTGTGAGGCGACTGCGTTTCGAAATGGGACCTTGCAGGGTGCTCAGTTGATCCTGGCTGCTCGCGCGTTAGGACTCGATTGTGGGCCGATGTCAGGTTTTAACAATCAGGCCGTTGACGACCTATTTTTTGCTGGCACCTCTGTGGTTTCGAATTTTCTATGCTGCTTGGGTTATGGAGATCCAAGTCGTCTATTTCAGCGATTACCGCGTCTTGATTTTGATCAAGCATGCGAACTTTTATGACGTGAATATCTGATGGAGGTGACGTAGCGACCTCCGTTCATCGCTAGTAGATCAATACCCTAAATTGGGCGATTTGTGTCTACCGTGGCTGGTGCGATTTCAGAGAAATCAATGACTTAAATCTATTTTGGTAGGACCAGGCGGATTCGAACCGCCGACCTCTACCATGTCAAGGTAGCGCTCTAACCAACTGAGCTATGGTCCTAGGGGGCGCGCAGTATAACGCGGGTTCTGCGTGAGGAAAACGGCTCAAGGCGCCTCGTTAAACTGCTCTTCTCGGTTAGTGTTGTCCAGAAAAGAGTCGACCGCGCCCTGAGACTGTATCGCATCCAGATCGGCCGACATCAGTACGCCCGTAAGCTCGGTCATAGTCGCAGCCTGACTTACGAAGAGCTCTTTGTTCCAACGCTCGATGGTGGCTGCTGAGCTCCAGTAGTGCCCCAAGAATCCGCCGAGGCCAAATCCGGGTACGTCGAGACAGTGCCAGACGTCGCAGTTGTAGTAGCCCGTGTCGGCTAGCCCTAGTGCGCCCACGCCCCACCACACCTGTTGCAATCCGCCGCGGCTACCGGCGCGTTCGGGCACCGAAACTTGCGCGCGCGACCAACCGTATCGATCAACGGCCTGTTTTGCGGCGTCAATCAAAATGTCGTTATTGCGTGTCCATAGATAAGACTGCTCGGCATATCCGGTAGGTTCCACTCTGCCGTCCACTTCGCGGTAATCCATTTCTCCGAGGTGCTCGGTCTGGATCATGCCGACGATTTTGCGCTTGGCCTCTGGATGGCGCGTGAACCAATCTGCCTCACTATGCGCTGATTCCATCCCCGGCATGTAATGTCGACCGTCCAGAAATATCTTCAGCGTTCTGGGGCGCTGAGCCTGTGGGACGTGTGAGAAATATTTGACGATCGCCAATAAACCCAGAGCGCCATTGTCTTGCGTGATGGAAGGACCGTCGGTGTGGTTGACCAGCACGATCTGCTCGTCCTCCGCTGTGCCGTAATGGGCGCCCGGTAAATACGCGATGTACTGGTAGGCGGTGGCCGTCTCTGTCTCGGCCTCAAGTCGCAGGGTCGCCTGCTTTCCTGCCTTTGCATCCATGATGACTCTGGCGCCGTCTTCTCGGGATAGTATGAGAGTGGGTGACGCATAAAGCCTCGGGACCGGAAAGGTATAAAGCCCGCGGGTGCGCTCAAAGGCCATGTCATAGACGATGATGGCCCCCGCTGCGTTGCCATCTCTTGGAATCTGGTCGAGACGCTGCGCCAGTTGCCACCAAATATCAAAGGTAAAGCTCTTAGAGGGATCGACGAACTCGAAGGGCGTCGGCAGCGTTTCAGCGCTGGTCGCGTGCTCGTAATCATTGAAGGTGTAATTGATCAGATAGTCTTCGCTGAACGGCACCGAGGGGTGTGGGCGGGTGGGTATGACGACGATCTTGCCTTCGATGTCATGTGGCGGGTTGTCGTGGTCGTAGTAGACCAGTTCGGCCGTGACGCCCTCCGAGCCGGTTGAGCCCGAATAGGCGCCGTAGCTTGCGACTCTCACCGCTGAGCCGTCTGAAACCAAAGACCACTGACGGTTATCTTCCGAGGTGAACCACCGCTCAAACTCCCAACTGTTCTTGACCCCGTCAACGGCGCCATAATCGGCCAGCATTTGCTCTAGAAAGGCCATGTAGTTCAGCCATTCTTGGCTGCCGGTCAGCGTTGGCAGATTGTCGTTCTTCACCGAGGCCCACTGGTAGGCCTCATCGGCGGTGATCACCCAATCGGGGTTCAGCTCAGTCAGATGAGGATGAAGCTGCCTCGTGTCTGGGGCCTCAGCCCCTAATCCTGAAGTCGCTAAGAGAAGAATTGACCAAAGAGAGTGCCGCATGACTGTTTTCGCCGCTGTTATGGTGTAACCAACCGAGTCAGATGAGCTCTTGGAAGCAGCTTTCCTTGATGAATCACGGCTTCAATACTGCGGGTGTTGCGAATGTCGTCCATGGGGTCGGCAGACAGGAGCACCGCATCAGCCAGGAACCCAGCCTTGATTTGCCCCATCTCGTTTTCCAGCCCGAAGAACTCAGCCGGTTTCACCGTGGCGGAGTGCAGGGCCTCAAGGGGTGTCATGCCCACCTCAACATATTGCTCGAGCTCGGTATGCAGGCTGTAACCCGGGATGCTCCAGCCAATGGGTGTATCGGTGCCGGCCGCAATCGGTGCACCCGCCAAATGCAGCTCGCCCGTGCGGCGCAGTGACCACTCGGCAAAAGTGGTATCGACCGCTTCTTCAGACGCTGCCAACGCATCGCGGGCCGCACGCCATTCTTCACTGACGCTAGCCGGGATCAAATCCATCGCCCGATCAAAGTCATCTCGAGCAAACGGCACATAGAGGTCCATGGAGTTCATGCGCAGGGTTGGCACCGTGATGGTGGCTTTGAGTGCCTCGGTGGTTTCGGCGCATACGGCAGGGTCTTCAGCAATGATTGCTGTGAGGCGCTGGAGTGTATGAAGCCGGGATCGCAGCACATTGCCCGGCTCGTTGGCCACATTTGCCAGCTCTGCTTGTCTGGCAGCGAGCCATAGCTCGGGATCACTGACGCAGTCCATTTCGTAATTGCGCAAATGCTCGAGCGACTGCACCTGTGGCGCGACATCGCGGGCGCGCATGGAGAGCGGTACGTGGCCGTCGATGGGGAGATTTCTGAGCCCCGCCTCATCCACAATCGCTGCAAAGACCTCCGGCGTGACCATCTCGTAGATTTTCAGAAAGCTCGCCCCGGCCGCATGAATCTCGGCAATGTTGGCGCGTGCCGCCTCGGGCGTGGGGTTAGCGATACCCAGCCCGGGGAAGTTGACGCCGTCGTACACCACGTCTTTGCCATCCAGTAGCGGGCCCGAGTACCAGATGTTGGGTGCGTTGCTACCGGCGCTGCGCAGGGTGTCGATGACCGGCAATAGATCCTCAAGGAGCCCGCCGGTATCGCGCACGTTGGTAATGCCGTGGTAAAGGAAAAGCCCCGCCATGGCATCGGTAAATCTTTTGTCGAAGGTGAAGTGAACGTGGAAGTCCCACAACCCGGGGATGAGGTACCGCCCCGTGGCGTCGATTTTCTTCGAGGCCGGCGTTTCGGGAGCCGTGTTGCTGTCGACAATATCGATGATGCGGCCGTCGTCGATGAGCACAGTTTGACTGCGGCGAACCGGGTTCACAGCGTCAATGACCGTGACGTTGCGTATCGCCAGGTCGACGGATTCGGGGGCGTCTTGTGCGCAGCCAACTATGAGTGCGGTGCAGAGTGAGAGGGTGGTGAGGGTAGAGCGCGCAGTGCTTGTCATGATCGTCAACCTTTGTCGCGGTGACTGGTGATTATCTTGTTGTTATTTCAGTGCGTCGTGCTCCGGGTCGGGTGGAAAACGCTCTCCCGCCTGCCCGGGCTCCCAGCGCGGATACTTGGCCATTATTGCCGAGAATAGCGCGCTGTTCAGCCAATTTTCCAACCATCTCCGGACGCTAGGGTAGGGTGCGCTCTGCCACCACGAGGGGTCGACGCCTGCAAACTGTCGAATAAACGGAAACAACGCTACATCGACAGCATGAGCCGCTCCACCACCCATCCAATCAGAGACGGATAGCCGGTCTTCCAGTTTCTGGATAAAGC
>JAHEJH010000075.1:0-1644 GCA_024638905.1 Luminiphilus sp. | reverse complement strand
TGTGCTCCGGGTAACGCTCAGCGTATTTGTAGCGGTCCAGCCAGTGCTTGAAGTCGCTGTCGCACTCGCGGATCCAGTCTGACTCCAATGAGCAGCCCTCCAGCCAGCTCAGCGGATCGTGGCGTTCCAGCGCCCACTGCATGACATCCAAGCTCTCGTCAATAACGCAGCCGTCTGGTGTTAGGAGCACCGGAACCGTTGCCTTAGGCGACGCCGAAAGCAGTTCGGGTGGTTTGTCCTTGAGCAATACTTCTCGGAGCTCCACCACGGCGCCCGACGCCACCAGCGCCATCCTCGCGCGCATGGCATAGGGGCAACGGCGAAAGGAGTACAGAATCGGGAGCTCGGTCATGCACCAACCTTAGCGTGGCCCAAGTTCATCAGCCAGTGCGGCGTGATCGCAAGATCAGAGTTGAAAAAAGGGCCTGGGCATCTGTGGTGCCCGCAGAAAATCCCCCCAAGGCCCTTGAGTTTAGTACTATCCCGAGTCCTAACTAAACAATAAACGGGGACAGATCATGGGACGATTGGCAGGCAAAGTGGCATACGTGTTGGGCGCAGCCGGGCGCGGCAACATGGGCCAGGTGATTGCACAGCGTTTTGCTGAAGAGGGCGCCACCGTCGCTGTGGGAGGCCGGCATGCCGAAGAGCTCGAATGGCTTGCGGGAGAGATCGGCGGCGTGGCTGTGACCTGTGACATCACCAAGATGGAAGACATCAAGTCGTCCATCGGCGCCATCATGGATGCCCACGGCAAAATCGATATTGCAGTGAACGCCACGGGCCTAGGCTTGCTTGCTCAGTTTGAGGAAACCACTGAGGAAGAGCTGAACATGATGATGGACCTGCAGTTCAAGGGGCCCTATCAGTGGATGCAGGCGCTGGTGGGCGTGATGTCTGACCCGTCCTCGATCATTCAGATTTCCTCTGCAACAGCGACCATTCTGGTAGGTAACCACCATGCATACATTGGCACCAAGGCCGGTATCGACCACGTGGTCCGTGGTGTAGCAGATGAATACGGCGCCAAGGGCATCCGCGTGAACTCGATCTCACCCGGCCTCACCGCCTCGCCCATGGCCGCACCGCACCTCGAGACCCCTGGGCTGCTTGAGGCGTTCCTGAAGAACTATCCGCTGGGTCGATTGAATACATCTGAAGATATTGCCGCTGCTGCGGTCTTCCTCGGCAGCGACGAGTGCTACATGACGGGTCAAAACCTGCAGGTGAATGGTGGCTTGACGCTGCGCCGTAACCCGCTGCCCTCGGAAATCGAGGAGTCGGTGATGGCTGCTATGGCGGCTGCGCAGGCGGAGTAACTATTCTGGCGCGCCAGCCTGATGGCTCAGTGCGCTAAAGCGACTTTGAAAGTGGCAGGACGGGACGAAGATCTCACTGCCTTGAAAGAATTAGAGAGGACAACGGATGGCAGGCAAAAGAAAAGACGTATATCTGGTGTGTGGGGGCAAGTACCACGATTTTGACTTTGCCCGACTCGAACTATTGAAACTGCTCGCCGAGCACGATGTGGTCAGAGTCAAAGTGGCCAATGACTACAGCGATGTCGAGGCCATGTGCGAGGCGGACTTACTCGTGACTTATACCTGCGACGAAGTCCCGGATATGGCGGGGCAGGCGCGGCTC
>JAHEJH010000072.1:3569-6090 GCA_024638905.1 Luminiphilus sp. | reverse complement strand
ATCCGTCCGCCATTGCAGGTACGTGTCATACGACGACTCTTCATCCCAGTATTCGACCAGCAAATACGTCCCTGACGCCTCGTTAAGCACCACATCGATCCGCTCGCAACCCGCAAATTCCCGAGTATCTGATAGCGCCGCTTTAAACAGATCAGCCATTGCGTCAACCTGACCAGGCTTACAGGGAAACTTAGCCACCACTACAAAACTCATCTTGCATCTCCTTCTGCGTTTATTGCATCCAACGGGATGAATGCTGGAGACTACGGCAAGTCTCGCCACATTGAAATGCAGCGGCCCGGCTAGCCCTCAGGAAGTCAGCCCCCCATCAGCTTTGAGCCGAGAGATTTGTGTGCGGTAATACCGTTTCGGGAACCCCCATCGATGCCCCCGGATCTGATTAATTGAATTCACGGACGAAAGACGGAGTGATCACCATGGCTACAAGCGGATTGAAACGAGCTGTTTTGGCACCAGCGGTCCTCGTCGGGACCCTTTTTTCAGCCACCATCGCCGCGCAAACCATCTCGGTTGAGGGTAAAGGCACTGTCGAGATCGAACCCGAATATGCCCGCATGAGCGCCTCGGTCAGCCACACCGCTGACACTGCGAGTGACGCGCAGGCGATGGTTGATCGTGTGATGTCGCGACTGCTGACTGGTGTGGACGAGCTGCCCGTGGCCGAGAACAGCATCGACGCCGGGCAAATCCGCATTCAACCCCGATACCGCTGGAATCCGCGCTCAGAAACACAGGAATTCCAAGGATACGAAGCGACACGAGTGCTGGGTTTCAAGCTCACCTCTCTCGAATCCTTGGGTGATGCGTTGCAGATGCTTTCCGAGCAGGGAGCCACGACCGTAGACGCGCCGCAATACGGGAGCTCACAGACCGGTACCGCGCGTAGTCGAGCGCTCGCCATGGCCTTTGACGACGCCAAGGCTGATGCCGAGACCCTGACCCAAGCGGCTGGACTCATATTGGGGCCACCCGACAACATCAGCACAGGCCCTCAACGGGCACCTGTTTTCAGGGCGATGAACCGCGCCGCACCCGCAGCCATGTCGGCCGAAATGGCGCCGCGCTATGAGCCCGGGCAGTTATCGGTCTCTGCGTCAGTGTCTGTCGTCTTTTCAGCGACCCCCTGACGCACTTGGATTCCCCATCATTCGGCCCTATTATTCGGATACCGACGTTACCCAAGGAACGACACAACATGAGTGACAAGCCTGTTTTCTCCACTGCAGCGACGATGGATCCGGCAGCAAGTATTGCCAGCACCAACAAGGTGCTCAGCAACACCTACTGGCTATTGGGACTGACACTGGCATTTAGCGCGCTCACAGCGACCGCGGCGGTGGCCCTCAACATGCCCCAATCACTTGCGCTGGTGCTGATGCTCGTCGGCTTTGTGCTGCTTTTCGTTGTTCATAAGATGGCGGACAGCGCCAAGGGCCTGCCCGCTATCTTCGCCTTTACCGGCGTATGGGGCGCCTCGATCGGGCCGATGCTGTCGTTCTATTTGGCTATGGAAAACGGACCCACCATGGTGCTGCAAGCACTGGCCGGCACGGCATTGGTGTTTTTCTCCTTGTCGGCCTATGCCCTCAATACGAAGAAGGACTTTTCGTATTTGGGTGGCTTCCTGATGACGGGCCTGATCGTTGCCGTCGTGGCGATGATCGCGAACATCTTCCTCGCGATCCCCGCGCTGTCGCTGACGCTCTCGGCGGTGGTGGTAATGATCATGGCAGGACTCATTCTGTTTGATACCAGCCGCATCATCCACGGTGGCGAAACCAACTACATTCGGGCCACGGTTGGCCTGTATCTGAATATCTTTAATCTGTTTATCCACTTGCTTCATCTCATCGCCGTCTTCACTGGCGGTGACGACTGATAACGGAGTAGCGGACTGCAAAGCCCCGGCCTCGCCGGGGCTTTTCGTATCTAGGCCATGGAAATCTCGCTAATCATTCGAACCAGCCCCGAAAACGCGCGCCGCCTCTTATTAGCGCACCGCTTTATTCAGGCGGCTACCGAACAAGGCCATACGATCCGGCAGTGCTTTTTTCAAAGTGAGGGTGTTTTGACTGCAAGCCAATCTGAGCGGCTCGCGGAATGGCAACAGATCGCAGATGACACCAAAGCGGAGTTGCTGCTGTGCAGCCAGGCTGTCGAAGAGTATGCCATCGACCCTGAGGCGCCCTTTCAAATAGGCGGACTTGGGGCGCTGGTGGAGGCCGCAGTGAAATCAGATCGGTTAGTGTCTTTTGTCTGATCTCTCACCCGATTCCAATAGCAAGGACTGGCTCATCACCCTGTCAGGGACAGCGCAATCGTCGACTGCGCTGCAGGCCGGAGGGGAGCTTGCGTTAGCCGCCGGGGCATTTGGACAACGGGTGACGCTGGTATTTCGCGGTGAAGGCCTCGCGCTTTTGGCGTCCGAGCCTGACCGCCATGAGTCACTGCATCGCTTGCTGGGCTCACTCCCCTACTACGAAATCGATCGGGTGTATGC
>JAHEJH010000072.1:0-3559 GCA_024638905.1 Luminiphilus sp. | reverse complement strand
AGCGCCACACAACGAAGCGCCCACCTATCGCGACGACCTGGCGGTCCTACCCATGTCACAGTCTGAGTGGTCGGCTGCCGAGGCTGCGGCAGACATCGTGGTGAATTACTAATGGTCTTGCATCACCTTTATGGTCAGCAGCAATTGCAGGACTGCCTGGCCGTTTTAGCCACCGACGACACGCTATTAGTCATGGATGCCGAGCTGCTTGCAGTAACAGACGCTCTGGAGAGCCTGCCGTGCTCAGTGATGCTCCTCGACGATTCTGAACCTAATGGAGCGAATAATGGCTCCATCCCGATAATCGATACCACCGGGTGGATAGAGCTAGTCAGCCAGCACCCACACAGCATGAGCTGGGGGTGAAGCATGGTCAGTGATGACATCCTCGCAGATCTCTGTGACAAGAACGGGTTTTTGATTCAAACCGAAGAATGGTCTGACGATATCGCCCGGGCGTTTGCCGCACAGGAGGGTATTGCGCTCACGGACGCTCACTGGGAAGTACTGTCTCTGCTGCGCGAGTACTTTGCGGCCTTTGGCGACTCGCCGGCCAATCGCGCACTGGTGAACTATACAAAACAGCAGTTCGGAACAGACAAAGGCAACAGTCTCTACCTGATGGGGCTGTTCCCGGGCTCTCCCGCACGCGTTGGTAGCCGTATAGCCGGCCTACCCAAGCCCAAAAACTGTTTGTAACCGCTTGTGCAGCACCTCGATTACCAACCAGACCGGTGCGAAGCCCTTTTTCAGGAAAAGGCCGCCCAGGCATTTGAACGCCTGACGCCGCTCGCGCCGCCAACCCCACAGCACCATGCCTCTATCCCCAGCGGTTATCGTCTTAGGGCTGAGTTTAGAATCTGGCACGAGGGCGATGACCTGAACTACGTGATGTTTCCGCCAGGTGAACCCCGTAATCCCCACATTATCGACACGTTCCCCATTGCCGGCCCACGCATTACCGAGGCCATGGCACCTCTTCGTGAAACCCTACAGGGCTCAACCGGGCTCAGGCGCAAGCTCTTTCAAGTGGAGTTTTTGTCGACACTCAGCGGCGAGCTGCTGATCACATTGATTTACCACCGCCCGCTTGACGACACATGGCAAGTTGAAGCCCAGACGCTGGCTGAGTCACTGTCCTGCAAGATCATTGGGAGAAGCCGGAAACAAAAACGGGTTCTAGACACCGACTGGGTTGAAGAGGTGATTGAGGTCGAGCGTCAGGCGTATCACTATCGCCAACCGGAGCAGTGCTTTACGCAACCCAATGGTCATATCAATCAGAAAATGATGGAGTGGCTGCTCGAGCAGTGCGATGCCACTGACACGGATTTGCTAGAACTTTACTGTGGCATCGGAAACTTCACGCTGCCGCTCTCGCAGCGATTTGGCAACGTGCTGGCCACTGAGCTCAGCAAGCCTGCTACCGCCGCCGCGCGCTGGAATGCCGAAACAAACCGAACCCACAACATCGAACTCGCCCGTCTGTCGGCCGAGGATATGACGGCGGCGATGGCAGGCGAACGGACGTTCCGACGGCTCGCTGACCTCAAACAGCCGCTAGCGCAGTATCAGTTCGACACCCTGCTTGTAGACCCACCCAGAGCCGGCCTTGATGCCGCGACTTTGTCGCTGGCGAGCACGTTCAAGCGGGTCCTTTACATTAGCTGTAACCCCGAGACGCTCAGCGACAACCTCGCTACACTGTCTGCGACTCACAACATTGAGAGTCTGGCGTTTTTTGACCAGTTTCCCTATACGCATCATTTGGAGTCAGGCGTGGTCCTGAGTAAAAAGACTGCATGAGTGCACTGACGACCGAACAGATTCGAGAAAGACTGATCGCCCACTCAAATTGGCGACTGGACGAGATTTGGTTAGCCCGAGACCTCCAGTTCGCCGACTTCGAGGCGGCTTGGCAGTTCATGAGGCATGTGGCGGACTGCGCTGAGCAGCAAGACCACCACCCCAACTGGTATAACGTCTACAACACGGTGCAAATCCGGCTCTCAAGCCACGATGCCAACGGCGTTACCGAGCGAGACCTCACACTGGCAAAGAGCATTGATGACTACCTGGCTGATGTGCCCCACACAGATCTGCCCGCCACACCCATTTTTAGAAACTAAAGATAGGACACCGCCCCATGCAACTCTCTTTTTATGACGCCAGCATCATGTGCTACGAGCAAATTCTCCAAAGCACCGCCAATGTTTTGAAAGCAGGTCGAGAGCACGCCGAGGCAAGCGACATGCCCCTTGGCGATATTGTTGACTATCGGCTTCACGAGACCATGAACCCCTTCAGTTTTCAGGTGATCTCTGTGTGGCACCACTCATATGGAGCGGTTCAGGGCATGCGTGCGGGAGAGTTCAACCCACCCCCCTCCAAGCCTGGGATCGACTACGCGGGGCTCTGCGATCTGGTCGATGAGGGGCTGGCCGACTTACAAAAAGAAACGCCCGAGTCTATGGCAGCGCTGTCGGGTCAGAACATGTACTTCCGCTTTGGCAAGATGGAGATTCCCTTTACGACCGATAATTTTCTCGCGACGTTTTCAAAGCCCAACCTGTACTTTCACGCCACCACAACGTACACGGTGCTGCGACAGCTGGGCACGCCACTAGGCAAGCTCGATTTCTTGGGGAATATGAAGGCGGGGCACTGAGGCCTGCGACCATCGGACGGCGGCTCACATAGGGCTTCGCGCCCTATTCAGGCAGTCAAAAACTCGCGAATCGCTTCGGTAACGCCAGATTCATTCAGCATCGGGGCATGACCCACCCGGGGCACGGGCAGTACCGCCATGTCGGGATGCGCTTCCCGCATCTTCGCTACACAGCTTTCTGTCAGCAGGTCTGTCAGCTCACCGCGAACCAGTAGCGACGGCACTGCCGCCATCGCGGCAAATAAAGACCAGAGCGTCTCTGACTCGGTGTCGTTGCTTTCCGCCGTCAGGGGCTCAGCAATCCGCGGGTCGTAATCGATAATTACCTGTCCGTCATGCTCGATATAACACTGCCGCGTAAAATCCGCCCATTGCGGATCACGCCAGTCCGGAAAAATATCGACGCTGGCCGACTTCAAATACGCCGTGGCCTCGTTCCAGTCCGCGAACGGACCCACCGCACCGACATATGACTTGATGCGATTCAAACCCACCTCAGCGATTTCCGGCCCGATATCGTTGATTACCGCCCGCGTTACCAGCCCCGGATGTAGCGCATTCAATGCGAAGGTCATCAGGCCACCCATAGAGGTCCCCACGATCGCAACACGCTCAATACCCAAATCGCTCAGCAGGCCGCGCATGTCCTCGACGTATTGCAACAATGCGTAATGCGACACCTCGTCATCGTAATCCGACCGGCCTCGGCCCCGCTGCTCCGGCACCAGCACCCGGAAGTGTTCGGAGAGCGCAGGCGCTAACTCCTGAAAATCCCGACTGTTGCGGGTTAAGCCGTGCAGACACAGCACGACAGGGGCATCATCAGGGCCCGCATAGTCGCGGGCATACAGCCTGAGGCCGTCCTCCGTTTGAAAAAAATGGTCGGTAAAT
>JAHEJH010000071.1 GCA_024638905.1 Luminiphilus sp. | reverse complement strand
CGTGTGCTCTTCCGATCTGCAATTTTCAATTTGCGCAGCACCTGATTTGCTTTGACCTGCCTTTCCATCCGGATCTGCTGGAACAACGCATCGGTCGTCTGGACCGGATCGGTCAAGGCACTGATATCCACATCCATGTGCCCTATTTGGCGGAAACCGGCCAGGAAACCCTGTTTCGCTGGTTCGATGAGGGCCTGAATGCCTTCGCCGCCACCTGCTCCGTCGGCTACCAACTGCACAGTGAGTTTGCCGATACGCTTGGCGCACTTCTCTCCGGATCGGGCGAACTCGACCTGCTGCTGCAGGGCACCCGTTCGCGAAGGGATGAATTGTCGCGCGAGAGTGAGGCAGGCCGTGACCGCTTACTTGAGCGTCACTCACATGATGCAGGCGCAGGCGCAGACATTATTGCCGCCCTTGAGCAACGTGAAACCGCCGAGGCACTTCACGACTTCTGTGAGCACCTGTTTGACCGGATGGGCATCGAGCAAGAATATCTCGACGAAAATCTGTCGCTAATCAGACCGACGGAAAACCTGGCGACCGGACAGTTGCCGGGGCTCCCAGAAGATGGCGTCACAGCAACCTATCACCGGCCCACGGCATTGAGCCGTGACGACGTCACGTTTATGACGTGGGAGCATCCGATCGTTATGGAATCGATGGCAGCGCTACTCGGCAGCGACATCGGCAAAGCCAGCATAGGGACGTTCAAACATCGAGGCGTCCCTGCTGGCACCATCCTGCTCGAAAGCGTGCATCGAATGGAGTGCCTAGCCCCGCTCTATCTCACCACCGGCCAGTTCCTGAATTCGCGACCGGTGAGAACGCTGCTCACTCAAGCGGGCAAGACAGTTGGGGACAAGCTGTCATCGACGTTTTTAACCGAAGCGCTACAAACTGTACCCAGTGCAACGAGCGCGAGCGCCGTGAACAAGCTGCGACCGGTACTGGAGAAGTTACTACCCACCTTGGAGCAGATCGCCGGAGACGAGGTCAGTCGACGTGGCCAAGAGGCGGTCGACGCGGCGAATCGATTCTATGTTGAGGAACTGAGCCGACTCAGGTACCTGCAGTCTCTGAATCCTGCGATACGAGACGAAGAGCTGTTGGAGCTGGAAGCCTCCAGAGACGCCTGCCTGCTCGCGCTGTCCCAAGCGAAGCCTGCGTTAGAGGGCCTCAGAGTCTGTATCGCGGTTTAAAGCGCCACCCGCCGCTCCCCGCACGGTTCAGGGGCGATACCAAATAGGAGAAGTGTATGCACGCTCCTGAATCGTGTCCGGTCTGCGCGTGTCGATGTCTTCGTTTCCCAGCGCCAGCTTGTCGAGCAGCGAATGCCGCGCGGTGGGAATCTGCAACACACGCACGTAGTAGAAAGCAGATTGCGCCGGGTCAAATTCGGGGTCCTGCCACACAGCGGTGAGGCGGGGTGAGCCGATGGTGTTTGCGGTCAGCCCGGTATTCAGATCTACACTCGACCCCACCGCCGCCAACGCACCGTCTGGCAGCAAACGGTCGTCGCCACTCCACGCCGCGTCATAAACCCGCTCCTGGGTCTCGCCGGTAGCATCAATCCATCCTTTGACGACCTGAATACGATCCAGATGACCGCTTTTAGGGTCAGCCTGGGCCTCAATTGCCAAGCTGAAGCGATCACCCACGCCGGCACCCATGATCTCACCGCCCATTGGTACGGCCTGTGCCTGAATGCTGTCGGGAAAGCCCGGAGTCTCCAGTACTGTAGGGGGCAAATTCAATCCACCGTAGGTCCGCACCGCAATACGAGGCCCGCTCGTGGCATACACCTCTCTACGACGCATCGCCGCGACAATAGCCTCGCGAGTATTCTCAGCTGCCCAAACGGCCGCTAGACCTGACGCACTCATGCCCCACCCAAATGTACCCCGCGCGTCGTCAGACCAACCCCCATCCTTCCTGGATGGAATCGAGTCGGTTGCCATTTTGCCGTGGAAATTGTCCTCCTCGGCAGACGGGAGCGCGGTGTGGGCGTCGGTCGATCCGATCACCCCAAACTGATAGGGGTTCACACCCATAGTGGACTCTAATTCCAGGCCTGTTTTCAGAGCACTACGGATGTAATCCCCGGGCTGCGGCACATAGTCGGTCCACTCGCGCTGGATGTAGTAGGGATAAGTCTCAAAGTCGGCAAAAGGGTCATCGGGAGATAGCGCAGGATGCGTCTCGGAATCACCTTTGATCTGAGTAATCTCAACGACAGGTTCCCAGTAGCGCCGTATTTCTGCGTAATCCTGATTGATATCGTTGCCCCGAATATCCCTGACATCAAACATCGAGCCCTTAGAAATATTGGAGTTATGCGGTATCGCGAGAAAGTTGCCGCCTGTCGCGGCACTGGTCTTCTCTAACCAGGACCACAAATCACTGGGAAAAGAGCTGTCATCAAAACCGAATGGGGCAAAGGTTTGCGCTTGTTCAGCGTCGATATCGGCCATCACAATGCGGTGAAGGTTAGCGCCGCCCGGTATCAGAGAGTATTCCCAGCCGATCAATGCTGTGAACTCTCCCGGCTCGTTGTGCGCATCGGCCGTATCCGTAATGAGCTTCCAGGTATCGATTTCGACGGTTGGCTGCCGGGGGATCAAACCACTGACACGATCCTCTTCCCAGCCCTCCATTGCCGTCACGGCATTGTCTGAGGGCTTAGGCAGGATCGATGTGAATAGCTCTCGCCCCTCCTGACCATCAATGGCGTCACGCACTAAATATTGAACAAAACGAGTCCAGAGTCGCTCCCGCCAGCTTAATCCCTCTGTGACCATGGGATTGAGGTAGAGGCTCCGGATGACTCCAAGATACTCGGCATGATCCGACACCACCAGAAAATCCAGCGGCGTCCCAATTTGCACACGCGCTTTGTGTCCGGGATGCACAACCGGCATGCCCTTGGCATAGCGATAGGCCGTGTCTGGTGAAGCCGTCAGGTTGCCGTTGGTAAACGCGTCAGAGGAATAGGTGGAATGCAAATGGGTGTCGCCCCACAAAAGTTGCTTTTCCTCGGCAAGGGCAACGCCGCTGACGGCGACACCGGATGCAACAGCAGCAGCGAGCACGCACGCACCGCCAAACAATGATTTGCCCGACGCCGACTTCCCTCTCCGCTTAACCATGCCTGAATCCTCTCTGCCGCTTTTTTGTTATTTGCCTGACAGCCGCTATCGGTATGGAACGTCAGTTGCTCCCTTCGCGCTTGCGCACTCTCATCGAAATGGCGTCGCTATTTGCCCTGCCAGTCGGGTTGACGCTTTTCGAAAAAGGCTTTGATTGCCTCTTTCGAATCGCCGCTGCCAATACAGAAAGCCTGCAACGCCGCTTCCTTGGAAATCGTATCACCTAGATTGTGCGATGCGCCAAAGGCGAGCGCCTCTTTTGCATAGCGGAGCCCCAAGGGTGACCTGCCGGCGAGTTCTTGCGCATATGTCATAGCGTGTCCGGCGAAGTCATCGTCTGGCAGCACGCGATTAGCCAACCCCCACTCCACCGCCTTTTCGGCGCCCAGCTTTTCCCCAAACGCCATCAGCTCAAAGGCACGTTTGGCACCCACAAAACTGGGCAGAAGCCAGGTGGCGCCGCCATCTGGGACCAAGCCGATACCGACGAAAGGCTGAAAGAGGTAGGCGCTCTCCGCCATGACCATCAAATCGCATGCCATGGCGTAGGAATAAGAGATACCGGCGCAAGGGCCGTTGACCGCGGCGATCCAGGGTTTGCGTGCATGATGGATCGCGAGCACGCCCGGTTTGTACTCGGCGTTCAACTGATCTTCAACACCCTCTCCGCCTTTGGGCATAGGCTCCGAGGTGTCGGACAGATCAGCACCGGCACCGAATGCCCTGCCCGCGCCCGTCAACACCACCACCCAGATATCCTTATCAGCATTGACCTCCTGCGCGGCGCGCAGAAACTCTCTACGCAACGTCCCGTTGAAGCTATTGAGCTTATCCGGTCGGTTGAAAGACACCCGCGCAACACGGCCCTCGCGCTCGATCAAAATCGTTTCGTAATCACTCATCTGTCACTCTCCACTAGTTACTTGGATCCTACCGCAGCACCCGTCTCCAGTAACGCCTGTATGGCAGACGCCTCCATTCCAATGTCCTCAAGCACCGAGACCGTGTCGGCCCCCAGGGCTTGCGTTCCATGCTGTATCTGTGACGGCGTCCTCGAAAATCGTGGCGCCGGCGTTGGGTGCGTCAGACCCTCGACCTCGGTGTAGACCGACCGTTCGGTATTAGCGCCGTAAGAGGTAGCCTCCACCATGGTCAGCACAGGTGCAAAGCAGGCATCACTACCCGCCATCACCGCGTCCCACTCGTCGCGGGTCTTAGTCTTCAGCACCGCCCCCAATTTTTGCTTGAGCTCAGGCCACTGTGCAGCGTCATGTTGTGCCTGAAACTGGGGGTCCGAGATCTCCGCTCTTGCGAGCAGCTCGGCATAAAACTGGGGCTCAATCGCGCCGATCGCCACATACTTGCCATCGGCACACTCGTAGGTGTCATAAAAGTGGGCGGCGCCGTCGAGCAGGTTCGCCTCGCGCTCTTCTGCATTCCAGGCACCGATCTGCTGAAATCCCTGCATCATCCACATCAGCTGTGCGGTGCCGTCAACCATCGCCACATCAATGACCTGCCCCTGACCCGACTTGGCGGCCTCAAGCAGGCCTCCCATCACACCCGTCACCAACAGCATGCCACCGCCGCCAAAGTCACCCACCAGATTCAGCGGCACGACCGGCCGCTCGCCGCGACGTCCTATGGCATGCAACGCGCCGGTGATGGCAATGTAATTCAGGTCGTGACCCGCGGCCTGGGCGAGCGGACCCGTCTGCCCCCAACCGGTCATGCGCGCAAAAACGAGCCTGGGATTGCGCGCGAGACACTCGTCAGGACCAAACCCCAGCTTTTCGCAGACTCCTGGGCGGTATGGATCGATCAATGCATCGGCCTGCTCAATCAGCGACATCAGCGCGGCTTTCCCCGCATCCTGTTTGAGATCCAGCACAACAGATTTCTTGTTACGGCCGCTGATCGGCTCAGCCACCTTAGGATCCGCCGCGCCGGGGCGTTCAATCCTGATGACCTCGGCCCCCATATCGGCGAGGATCATGCCTCCCATCGGCGCTGGGCCAATCCCCGCCAGCTCGATGACTTTATAACCACTTAGCGCGCCCATGTATGCGCCCCTCAGAAATTACGTTGATTGAAGGGGTCGTAGTGATCCCCCAGACAGTGCCGTCCGATAATCAGCTTCATGATTTCAGAGCTGCCAGCATAAATAGTGGCAATCTTCGCATCGGCCGATTGGCGACTGATCGGATACTCATCCATAAACCCGGCACCGCCATGCAGCTGTAGCCCTTCGTCGGCGACCCGCTGCTGCAACTCGGAGGTCTTGAGTTTGGCAGCCGCGGCATCCTCAGCCGAAAGCGTGCCCGCATTGAACGCGTGCGCCGCCTGATCGACAAAACACTGCGCAATATCGAGCTCAGCCCGAAGTTCCGCCATCTTGAATTGGGTGTTTTGCATGGCCGCCAAGGGCTTACCGAACACCTCGCGTTCACGCACGAAATCGGCGGTGAGGTCCCAGGATAACTGCGCTGCCGCAAGATAGCCCATCGCGCCGAGCAAGCGCTCTTCTGCCAAGCCCTCCATCAGGTAATAAAAACCTTTGTGCGCCTCGCCCAGCACATTGCTCTTGGGCACCTTGATGTTGTTGAAGAAGAGCTCCGCCGTGTCCTGAGCCTTGAGACCCAATTTATTAAGGTTACGGCCCCGCTCAAAACCCTCCCACCCTGCTTCGACCAGAAACAGCGTCATCGCATGGGGGTTATTTTGTGGGTCTGTTTTGGCGGCAACGACCACCAGGTCGCAGTTGATCCCATTAGAGATATAGGTCTTTTGACCATTGAGTACCCAGTGGTCATCTTCCTCAACGGCATGGGTGCGCATCCCTGCCAGATTGCTACCCGCGTCGGGCTCTGTCATCGCCACCGCAAGAATGATGTCACCTGAAACGGCGCCCGGGATATATCGCTCAATCTGATCCTCACTGC
>JAHEJH010000070.1 GCA_024638905.1 Luminiphilus sp. | reverse complement strand
CAAAAAACTGTTCTACCAGCTCCTTTGCCTCGCGCTTGTTCAAGCCCAGACGTTCGTGAAGCCGATCAGCCATTTCTGATTTGGTGAGCGCAGTCATGTCCTCGATCAGTGCCGTAATGTGGCACCCAGCTTTTCCCCCAAGGATTCAATAACTTGTGACAGAGATTCGTTGATCTCTTCATCGGTTAGGGTGCGACTTTGATCACGGAAAGTCAAACCAATGGCCAGACTTTTCGCATTTTCTGCTACGCCATCGCCCTCATAGACGTCAAAGATTCTTGCACTCGCCAGCGATGAGCCCGCTGCAGCCCGGGCGCCATCCAGCACAGCAGCCGACGGAGTCTCTCGATTCACGATCACAGCAATGTCCCGACGGACCTCAGGAAACTTGGAAATTTCTTCGTAATCCGGCAAGGCGCGCCTCACTACCGACGCCAGTTCCAGTTCGGCAACTAAGGTCTGCTCCGGCAAGTTGAGTGTCTTGGCTGTGCTGGGATGTAGCCGCCCCATGACGCCGACAACCTCGTCTTCCAATAAGATTTCTGCGGTCTGCCCATCGTGCAAACCCGGCCTGACTGCCGCATGGAATGTCAGCGTTTGATCGGCGGCTTGCAGCAACGCCTCGATTTCGCCCTTCATGTCGTAGAATTCGACTGACTCCGCATTCGACGACCAGCTCTCAGGCATTCGACGGCCACAGAGCAAGAGCCCAAGCATGGGCGTTTGCGCCAGCGACTCGCCAGGCATAAAGCGCAAGCCCGTCTCAAACAGTCGCACTCTAGTTTGCTGGCGATTAATATTATGCGCCGCCGCGCCCAGCAAGCCCGGAATCAGAGAGGTGCGCATCACCGCAAGATCACTGGAAATCGGGTTTTTCAATGCGACTGGCTCGATCTCCGGGTCGATCAGCTGCTGAAGCTCGGGACTCACAAAGCTGAAGGTGATGGCTTCATTGAAGCCCCGGGCAACCAGCCGCTGCTTGATCACTGATTGCGGCGTTACGGATTCCGCCACGGCACCGGCTGACGCAGCGCCGCGAACAGGCTCAACTGGAATGTTGTCGTAGCCATGAATGCGCGCAATTTCCTCCAGCAGATCGGCCTCACGGCCCATGTCAAAGCGCCAACTGGGGGCAGTGCAAAGCCAGCTCTCGCCGTCTGCGTTGGCCTCGACTGCAAAACCCAAGCCTGTAAAAATCCGCGTCACTTCATCGGACGCCAGATCAATGCCCAACATCCGTCGGATCGAGGCCGCTTTCAGGGTGACAGGCTCGCGTTGGGGTAAATCTGTCGATGACGTCACATCCGTTACCGGCCCCGCCTCGCCGCCGACACACTCCAAGAACAGCTGTGTCGCACGCTCGACTGCCTGATAGGCCAGCTCGGGGTCCACTCCCCGCTCGTAACGATGGGACGCATCGGTGTGCAGGCCATAATGCCGTGCCCGACCCGCCATCAGGTCGGGGGCAAAAAAGGCGGCTTCGAGAAAAAGATGACGGGTCTCAGCACTGATGCCGCTGCCCTCTCCACCCATGATGCCTGCCATGGCGAGGGCTTTCTGATGATCGGCAATCACCAGGGTGTCTGACGTTAATGTGCGTTCTTCGCCGTCGAGCAGCGTGATGCGCTCCTCGGGCTGGGCCTTGCGGACCCTAATACCGCCTTCCAGCGCGTCGAGATCAAAGGCATGCAGTGGCTGGCCGAGCTCGAGCATCACGTAATTGGTGATGTCCACCACCGCATCGATCGACCGGATACCGGCACGCCGCAATCGCTCCACCATATATAGCGGTGTCGGCCGGGAGACATCGACATCCCGGATAACGCGCCCCAGATAACGGGGACAGTCAGCCGGCGCCGTGATCTCAATAGGTAAGGTTTGATCGATCGTCGCTAGCACCGCCTCCAGTACAGGCGCGCTCATCTCAGCGCCCGCAGCTACCGCCAGATCGCGGGCGACGCCCGCGATACTGAGACAGTCCGCACGGTTCGGCGTCAACCCGATTTCAATCAGCCGATCATTGAGATCAAGATAGTCTTCAATAGGCGTGCCCACCGGCGCATCCGCCGCCAGCGCGAGTAACCCGTCGTGGTCTTCCGATAGGTTCAGTTCGGCTCCGGAGCACAGCATGCCCTGGGACTCAATACCGCGCAGCTTGGCCTTTTTGATTTTGATGCCGCCGGGCAGCTTGGCACCGGGTTGCGCCAGTGGCGCCTTGAGGCCCGCGGCGGCATTAGGTGCACCGCAGACAATCTGTACCGTCTCAGTGCCGGTATTCACGCTACACACGCGCAGCTTGTCCGCATCGGGGTGCGGTTCAGCCGAAACGATCTCCGCCACAACAACACCACTGAGACCGTCGGCCAGCGGTGTCACCGCATCCACCTCCAGACCCGCCATGGTCAGGGTGTGCGCCAGCGCCTCAGCGTCGAGGTCGGGGTTTACCCACTCCCGCAGCCAATTTTCAGACAGAATCACGCCGTCACCTCACCGGAACTGCGCGAGAAAGCGCAGATCGTTCTCAAAATTGAGCCGCAGGTCGCCGATGCCATAACGCAGCATCGCTAAACGCTCTACGCCCATGCCAAAGGCAAAACCCTGAAAGCGCTCGGTGTCCACGCCGCTCATCTCCAGCACCCTTGGATGCACCATGCCGCAGCCCATAACCTCCAACCAGCCGGTACCACTACAGATCCGGCACCCCTCGCCCGCGCACTTCACGCACTGGATGTCCACCTCTGCGGAGGGCTCGGTGAAAGGAAAATAAGACGGACGAAAGCGCACCGCCAGCGCGTCTTGCTCGAAGAACGCGTGTAAAAAGTCCTGAATGATGCCCTTCAGCTGGCCGAAGCTGACGTCCTCATCAATCAGCAGGCCCTCGACCTGATGAAACATGGGCGAATGGGTTAAATCAGAATCACACCGATAGACGCGGCCCGGGCAAATCACCCTCAGCGGGGGCTCCCGGGTTTCCATGGTGCGCACCTGCACCCCTGAGGTGTGGGTACGCAGCACGTGGGTGTCGTCAATGTAGAAGGTGTCGTGCATGGCCCGGGCCGGATGATGCGCGGGAATATTGAGCGCTTCGAAGTTGTGATAATCGTCTTCAATCTCGGGCCCTTCCACGACCTCGAAACCCAGCCCAGCGAAATACTCCGCCATGCGGTCAATCGTGCGGGTAATGGGATGCAGCGCGCCTAAGTCCTCGCGCCGACCCGGCAAGGTCACATCGAGCGCCTCAGCTGACAATTGCGCGGCGATAGCTGCCTGCTGCAGCGTCTCTTTGCGCTCGCTGATCTGCTCATTGAGGAGCTGCTTCACGGCATTGATCTCGGCGCCGACCTTGGGTCGCTCGACAGCGTTCAACTGACCAAGGGATTTCAGCAGATCGGTGACGCGGCCCTTTTTACCCAGCCACTCGACGCGCAATTTCTCGAGCGCGGCCGAATCCTCCGCTGACTCAATGGCAGCAATCGCTTCGGCTTTAAGATCGTCCAGTGCTTGCATCGTTTCGATGTTGCGGAGTCGCCCCGACAGGTGTCAACACAAAAAAGGGAGACAACCGCCTCCCCTTTCGTGACTCAACCCGGCGAACAATGTCGCAATCGGAATTATCAGGCCGCCAGAGCAGTGCGAGCGCGCTCTACCACTGCAGAGAACGCTTCTTTGTCGTGCACCGCAAGGTCTGCCAGTACGCGTCGATCCAGCGCCACATCAGCCCGCTTGAGGCCATTGATCAGGCGGCTGTAGGTCAACCCATTAGCACGCGACTGCGCGTTGATGCGGGTGATCCACAGCGCGCGGAACTGGCGCTTGCGCTGCCGACGATCACGATAGGCGTATTGCCCTGCTTTGGTGACAGCCTGCTTGGCAACCCGGAACACGCGAGATCGCGCGCCATAGTAGCCCTTGGCTTTCTTCAGAATTTTCTTGTGACGGCGATGCGCCGTCACTCCACGTTTTACGCGAGGCATAGGTCAGTTCTCCTGATACGTTGAAGCGTTATTTGGCGCGCAGCATGCGATCGATCAAAACCTCGTCCGACTTATGAATCATCGAGGTTCCACGCAACTGACGCTTCCGCTTGGTCGTCATTTTGGTCAGGATGTGGCTCTTATAAGCGCTCTTACGCTTATAACCACCTGCCGTTTTCTTGAACCGCTTCGCGGCCCCGCTGTGAATTTTTGCTTTTGGCATGTTTACTACTCCGCATTGGCACGCACCGAATAATCGGCCGTGGTTAACTTAATCGGATGTCAGGGCATTCACGGGCCACTAACTCCGTTTTTTGGGGGCAATCACCATTGTCAGTTGTCGGCCTTCCATTTTCGGGAACTGCTCGACACTACCCAACTCGACCAGATCGGCTTCTACTCGCTTGAGTAACTCCATGCCGATTTCCTGGTGGGCCATTTCGCGTCCGCGATACCGCAGCGTGACTTTGGCCTTATCGCCATTTTCGAGGAAACGCGTCAGGTTGCGCAGCTTTACCTGATAGTCTCCTTCCTCCGTCCCTGGACGAAACTTCATTTCCTTGATCTGGGTGCGCTTGGCGCGTTTGCGTTGCGCGGCCTTCTGCTTCTTGGACTCAAACACATGCTTGCCGTAGTCCATGATCTTGCAGACGGGCGGGTCGTTCTCCGCCATCATTACCAGATCCATGCCGACGGATTCCGCAGCCGCTTGGGCCTCAGCATTGGTCACAATACCAACCTGCTCGCCCTTTTCGTTGACCAGGCGGACATTCTCCGCCGTGATCTGATCGTTGGTCAGCGCCTTTTTACTGTTGCTCTCGCTCTTAATACTGCCTCTCTCCCATCAAGGTTTCGCGGTTGGAGGTAGTTATCCGAGCTTCTGAACACAATCAGGCACTTCCTCCAACGCAAACAGGAGCGCGAGTTTACTGCCCGAAAAGGGGATTCACAAGGGAAAAGAAAGCCGACAAATTGCGCCTCGGGGCGCTATCAGGCTGTTAGAGCCAATCGAGTCCAATCCCGCGGCGTGCAGCCAAAGCGCCGCTGGAAGAAGCGGCTGAAGTTACCAGATGTAGCGTAGCCCAGCTGTTCGGCGATCGCCTGCATCGGAAACACCCCGCTCTCCAGCAGTAGCAGACACATTTCAGCCCGCACATCATCGACCAGATCAGAAAAACGACAGGATAACTCGCGCTCGAAACGGCGCTGCAGGGTGCGCTTGTCACAGTTGAGTCGGGCCGCCAGCTGCGTCAGGTCACAAGTCCCGGTGGGTAAGTGGCCGCGTATCCAACTGCATGTGTCATTTCGGAGTAACGCCATCTTGGCATCCTCCTGATAACGATCCAGTTCGGCGATCAGTTCGGGCGGTTCATGTAATTGCCGTTTCAAAGGATTGGGCTGCGTCAGACAGGCGCGCGTCAGCAGCAACTCGGTTTCCGGCGCATTGGCCTCAATCGGCACTCCCAGAAAATGGCTGGGCCAGTCGGTACCCGACCAGCAGGGCCTGATTCGTATCAACGTCGGTTGAAACGCGTCGCCCAACGCGGATTTAAAACCCGCCACCAGCTGGAATACACCCAATACGCAAATGCGCTCCGCCTGGGAGATAGACATTTCCGCAGCCCGGTCCAGCCACGCAGTGAAGGCCGCATGATCACCCCGCATGCTGCCCGTCCAATAAAGCGGCTCGGCATGGCGGCAGTTGAACATCAGAACGACTCGCAGCGCGTCGGCGACCGTTTCTGATCGCTCAATCAGCGGCGTCATCACGCCGCCCACCCGGTGATCCTGAGCCTCAGCGAGCTTCAGTAAAGGGAGGTTGGAGTCGGCGCAGAGCGCATCCAGACACTTTGCAATATCAGGCGACATGAGCATCGGGCCCAGTCCACCGGGAATAAAAGCTGAATCAATGATGGTCTCGAAACTCTCCAGACGCGACGCTGAATCCATTAGCGTATGCGCGCCCCAGAGTGAAGAGGTACTGATTGCTTGACCCATTAAGCCTTGCCCCTTCGCGGTTTTTCTTCGTTCTTTTAATGAGTTATCCGACTTTTACATACAGGTGTCAAATATCACCTCGAACACACGCCAGCGAGACGGTACTACTTTACCGCTCCGC
>JAHEJH010000062.1 GCA_024638905.1 Luminiphilus sp. | reverse complement strand
GATATTTTTGAGGGCAGGCTTACCAACCGGATCCGATCAGCGCCGCTTCCTGCTGCGGTCCAAGGGCCACATCGGTCGCAGTCTCGTCGATAAACCGCGCTACCTGCTCGCTGTCGCCGGCACCGGCGGGACGATACTGGGTTTCCTGCTCGAGGAAGATTTCGCTACCCACGACTTGGTTCACCCATTCGCCGCCATCCCGGCAGGCTACGCCGCGCCAGTGTGACTCGCTTTGACTCAGCAGAAACTCACGGCACCAGCGCCCGTCGGCCGCGGGAAAGGTCAAGACCGAGCGAAACTGTCGCTCATCATCGAGCGCATCCCAGCCAGTGGCGCGCGACGGAGATTGCTCAAGAGCACTCGCCAGCTGCGGATCCATGCTCATGGGGTTGAAGACATCGGTTTGGCTTAGGTCAACCACTAATGCCATCGCTGTTGCGAACGAGGCAGCTACGGCGACGCTCGCCCAGCGCTGCCAGCGCCGGGTCATACCCAGCACGGCCACGTTTTCTGCGGCAACCAGGGGTACTAAATGTTCGGGAACTTGATTATCAGATTGAGCAAAGAGCTGTTTCACCCGCTTGTCGTTGGCTTCCATGACCTCGAGGCGTGCGCGTAGGGCGAGCTCACTACGTAGCCTGCTGATCAGGGCAATGGTTCGCTCTGCGTCCAACTCGTTATCGACATACATAGACAGCAAATGGTCGTCGTCCACTCGCGTTCCAGCCATGTCTACCACGTTCTGACGATCATCACTCATCGAAATCACCCTGTTCCCTTCGGCCCCTCCCAAGTGGGCCCTGACAAATGCCGGAGGCTTAAGCCTCTCTTTCTGCACTCCACTCCAAATTCTCAGCCAACGCTTTTCGTGCTCGAGCGACACGACTCATGATCGTACCGATCGGCACTTCCAATAGCGCCGCTGCCTCAGCGTAGGAACAACCCTCTACTGCAACCTGAACCAACGCTGCGCGTTGCTCAGGCGGCAACCGTTCCATCGCCGCCGAGACCCGGTCGAGCTGCACGGATTCGTCAGTGTTCGCCGCAGTGGTGCCGGCCCCTTCCACTGCGCTTTCTGACTGCGCGTAACGACTCCGCACGTCTCTGGATCGAATCTCATCAATCCACAAATTGCGGCACACCCGGTGCGACCACTTAGCGACGTGCGCGTCCTCGGGCATGCCCTTCTCTAGCAGGCGCTCCACCGTGATTTGCAACAAATCGTCGGCATCAGCCGGATCTGACGTCAGTGAGAGGCAGAAGCGCTTTAAGCGCGGCAGCTCATCAATCAGTTCCTGTCTTTGTTGGGCGGTTAATCTCGCCATATTTAGCCTGCTGTTGTTTTGACGTTTCAGAGTGGGACTTATTCCCTCTCAGGCTGCAGTTTTTGCTTTTAAGCGCGAGCCAGAAAGGGGTTAGACTCGCATCATGTCCAGCATCAACGCGCTACTTCAAGCCAAATATTCCCCGATCAGCAGCCGATTTCGGGCAGCCGCCGCGTTGTTATTGGGTTTTACGCTGATTCAGCCCGGCGTGAGTCAGGAGGTTGAGGATCAGGTTTCCGACATCGTTTCAGAGGCTACGGAAGAGCGAATAGAGCAAGCCATGGAGGATCTGCTCACCGATATTGAGTCTCGAATCAGTGAAGATGCGCTCCGTATTCAGACTGACCATTGGCTGGTCATGGCAGAAGCGGATGTATTTGAGCAATTGGCGCAGGAAGGCTATCTCTTTGACCGGGTCAGCGAGTTAGACGGCCTGGGATTTTTACTGGCGGAGGTTGCGGCCCCTGCCAGCTTTGATTTGTCCGCCACCCGTGCGGGTATCTATGAGGTGATTGGTGGCGACAGGGCTGACGTCGATCTCAACCACCTCTACACCGCTGGCGTGCTAGATGATCCAGGTGCCAACATAGCGGGTGTCGCCCCTCGTGAGTTACTGGCCTTACCCACCGATCTATCTGACTTGTCGTTGCGCATTGGGATTATCGACAGCAGTGTGGATCAGGGACACGGTGCTTTTTCTCAGGCGTCGATTACGACTCGGCGCTTTGTAGCGAACGACTCGCCACCCAACTTCCATGGCACAGCGATCGCTTCCATCATTGCCAGCAATGACCCATCGGCACTGGGCCTTGCGCCCCGAGCTGAGTTGTTTGCCGCGGAGGTTTTCGATCAAACCGATGAGCAGGGTGAATTCGCCAGCACGGTCAGCCTGATCAAAGCACTTAATTGGCTCATAACCGAACAGGTGTCTGTGATTAATATTAGTTTGGCGGGTCCTCCCAACCGACTGCTTGAGACCGCGCTGGCGCGCGTGCGTGAGCGAGGCGTCCTGGCGATTGCGGCGGCTGGCAATGGGGGTCCGATGGCGCAGCCTATGTACCCTGCGGCGTATCCGGAGGTAGTGGCCGTGACGGCAACCGACAACCGCGGTCGCGCGTTTCGCCTGGCCAATCGCGGTGAGTACGTCGATATTGCTGCGCCCGGAGTCAATGTTCGGCATGCGCAGGCTGGAGGGGGTTATGCGGCCTCATCCGGCACCTCCTATGCGGTACCTTTTGTCACCGTCGCTGCGGCCCGCTTGCTGCAATCAAATAGTGAGCCCGCTGTGATGCTGGATGCGCTGTATGCCAGTGCCATTGATATAGGCGCCCCAGGGCGCGATCAAATCTACGGCTACGGGCAATTGCAGTTCCAGTAGTGTTCAAGGCGTCCCTGTCCCAAGCCTATTAAATCGCTACTCTTCTCCTGAGCGAGGACTTAGAAAGACAATCTAATTTCGGTGCCCACCACCAGGTCGCTATAACTAGCAGTCGGTAGATTGGAGTCGTAATCGGAGTTCTTGATCATCACCGCCCAAGACGCATAGTCAGTGAATGAAAGTCGCAGCTCGGCCGAGAAACGCCAACGGGTATCCTCGCGCTCGGTGCCGATCATCGGATCGGGTGCTTTGTACTGTCGTTCCTCATACTTACCCTCGATCTCAAGCTCTAGAGGGAGTCGCCCCAGATTTTCGCGATGCACGTAACGTGCCTTGATCGCATGTGAGTCGTAGTCGTAGCGATTCGCGCGCGCGTTGTCTACGCGGAAGGTATAACCCACAACCGCATAGCGCTTCAGGCCCTGAATGAAATAGTAGCTGTCCAGAGAAACGCTGTGGCTGTCGGCCTCCCGGCCAGGGCGGCGGGCGATCGTTTTCTCGCCGTAAACGTATTCTCCTCGCAAGAACCATTGCTTGCTCAAAAAGCCCGCCAAGTAGGGAGAGAGTCGCTCGTAGGTCAGGAACTCTTCATCATCGAGGTCCGCGGAGACATCGAACCAGTTTACGCCCACAGTGGCTTTGCCCAACTGCGCCTCTAGATTTACTCCGAGTGATTCGGTGCGTCGATCAACCTGCGAGAACTCCTGGTAACTGTCATCAACCAATCCTGCTGAAACACGCAGCGACGCGCGATCTTCATAGCTGAACAAGGCTGATCCCTGAATCTCCAGCGTGGTGACTTCATCGGACTCACCCGTCGCGCGTTCCAGTTCATCGAGGCCGACGTTGTCATCCCACGCGTAACCCGCCGCTAACTCGAGGTCAAAGTCGGCCCCCCAAGCCCAGGCGCTGGATAGGCAACCCGTTATGAGCAACAGGGCTCTGGCAAGAGCAATGAAAGCCTTTGTGTGCATCGGGAGGGTTCAGGGGAAGTTGGCAGGGAGCGTAATACACCTAATGATGATTCGCTTCTCATACACGGCAATGTTTCTGTGAAAAGTCACTTGACCAATCTCCGCCGTCAGTGGGGCAGTGGTGGCAATAAGCGGACGGATTTCACGGTGACAAAGCAGTGTCTAACGGTGAAGGTTGACCCTGGTCGTTAATGACGAAGGCGTGTTGCCGTGACAACGCCTGAGGGTCCAGCACACCGCAGCTGTGCGCGATCAGGTCAACCTCCTCTCGCATCGAGATCGCGTAGTTGGCGACCCGGTCGGCTTTGACGGTGGGATCTAAGCCTTTTTGCAGTTTAGGGTCGTGGGTAGTGATGCCGGTGGGGCAGGTATTCTCGTTGCATTGCAGGGCTTGTATGCATCCGAGAGAGAGCATGAAGCCCCTCGCGGAGCAGACCACGTCAGCACCCAGACACAGTGCCGCGGCCACTCCCGCAGGATTGATCATTTTCCCCGAGGCGATCAATTTGATGCGCTCTCGCAGACTGGCCGAGGTCAATTTCTCGTCCACCAGCGGCAGGCTGGACGCCACGGGCAGCCCCATGTTGTCCATCAAACCCTGGGGGGCGGCTCCTGTGCCGCCATCCGCACTGTCCAAGGTGATGAAGTCGGGTGCTGACGCCAGCCCCCGCGCGTGAATGGCCTCACAAAAATCATCTAGCCATGCGGCCTGCCCCAAAACCAGTTTGATACCGGTGGGTTTCCCTGACGCCGAACGAACTCGGTCAATCAGATCCAGCAGGGAGTTAGCGTCGGTGACCTCCGGGTGACGGTTCGGGCTGATTGAATCTTCACCCGGCGGTATGCCGCGGGTCGTCGCGATCAGGTCGGTCACTTTTTGCGCTGGCAGAATGCCGCCTTTTCCGGGTTTCGCTCCCTGAGACAGTTTGATTTCAAACATTCTTAACTGTGGAATTGCCGCGAGCTCTGCGATTTTCTCGATGTCCAGATTACCGTTATCGTCCCGCACACCATATTTCGCGGTGCCGATCTGGAATACGAGATCGCAGTCTGCAGTTCGATGAAACGGGGATAACCCGCCTTCTCCAGTATTCAGCCATACGCGACTTGTCGCGGCTCCCATCGATAGCGCCTCGATAGCGGGCCCTGACAGCGCACCGTAGGACATCGCTGAGATGTTAAAAATGGAGGGGGCTGCGTAGGGTTCGCGCACGAAGCCGTCACCAAAAATCAGCGGGGTTGCGGCGTGCGCTTCAATTTCATCTTTCGTGGGAGGGAAGGCGCTGTTGAGGAAGAAAATATCGCCGGGACGATTGAGCGGTTTCGTCGAGCCAAAGGCGATGGTGCTGTCGAGCTTTTTAGCGGCGCGTGCCACCCAAGCTCGTTGAGCCCGGTTGAAAGGGAGCTCTTCGCGATCCATGGCGAAGAAATACTGTCTAAAGAAGACGCCCAGATGTTCGAATACATAACGGAGTCGGCCGATCACTGGATAGTTTTTGCGGATGGCTTGGCTGTTTTGTGTCACGTCGATGACGTACAGCACGACCACGGCGATGAGTGCCATGAGAATCGCCAGAGCCAACAGCATCATGGCGGCGTCGAGCACACCGTCCAGCAGGTCTAGAAACGCCGTCATTTTTCCTCCCGGGCCACAACTTGCAAACAGCCACAATGAGCAAAAAGTGTAGCACCAGAGAAGGGGGTGCGATTTAGCCCGAGACGACAACAGTGCTGTCTCAGCAGCGGGGTGTGCATCCGATGCCATGGGGTGAGAAGCAGTGTCGATTGGACTGCCGAGAGCGGGTGGTTGGTACCGAAGGCCGGACTTGAACCGGCAAGCAGTTGCCTGCGGGGGATTTTGAATCCCCTGTGTCTACCAATTCCACCACTCCGGCTCGCGTAGACGAGGGCGCGGAGTATACCAACTCCAGGCCACGCGGCAATGGGAGGCTAGGCAATTTCCCCCTGTGCTGTATACTTCGGCGCGATTCAGCCGAGCCACACCCGGTCGGTCCGGTGGATCTGAGTATCTTCAGGGAGAAAAGATATGGCGATGAAACTGATCAAGAAGACGGCTGAGTACAAGATCTTCATGCGCGGCGATGACCGCTACGCGATTCAAGATGCCAACGGCAAGCCCGTGAACGGCGAGGAGAAGGTGCGGATTCTTGTTGAAGAGGATCTGATTAAAGTCACCCTGCCGAGCCCCAAGGAAGAAGCTGCCGAGTCTGAGGATGCAGCGGATAGTGGCGACGAGGCGGCAGAGGTGGCCGCTGAGGCGGATGATGCAGCGGGGGAGGCAGAAGGTGAAGCAGAAGCATCAGACGATGCTGGCGAACCCGAACCCGAACCCGAACCCGAACCCGAGCCTGAGCCCGAGGAGGCGCCGGAAGAGGCAGCCCCCGAAGCTGAGCCAGAGGCTGAAGCAGAAGAGCCCCAGGA
>JAHEJH010000049.1 GCA_024638905.1 Luminiphilus sp. | reverse complement strand
CGGATAGCGCCAAACCTCGCTCTGGCTGGTTAATTGTCATCTATCTGTCTTTCCTGTCAGACCCGGCTCCGTCTGTTGATCCTCACCACCCTGATAGCCTAAAGTGCTATGACTTGTTCGGAACAAGTGAATGTGCGCCGCGCGCAGTGATAACCATAACGATTTTGTCTCGAGAGGACCCTAACCATGCCGTCAGCCGAAGACCGCTTCGCCATCTGTGAACTGTTGAACCGAATGGCCTATTACTACGACGAGGGTCACCTCGATGATCTCGCCGCCTGTTTTACGGCCGATGCCGTGATGAGCATGCAGATCGCCGGGGGCGACATGGTCGGGCCGTTTGAGGGTCGTGACAGCATCATGGAGCTCTACCGAGGCGCCAAAGCGAGTCAGACCGATGTGCGCCGACATGACATCACCAACGTCATGTTCGATGCTTCCGGAGAGTCGCTGGCGGTCACCTCCTACCTGACCTTGTTCGCGACGGAGAACGCCGAGACCAAGCTCTTGACCACCGGGGTGTACCGCGATCAGGTCGGGCAAATCGATGGCGAGTGGAAAATCATGCGGCGTCACATTGATCTCGACAGCGCCTACTGAATCTCAGCCATGAATCTCGGTCGCATCCCTGCCAAGACCGCGCTGCTCGACCCTGAGCGCGAGGCGCTGATCGATATCCCCAATGACCGGCGGATGACCTTTGGCGCCCTCGACGAGCGCGTCCGCCGGCTCGCCAATGCCTTTTGCGATGAGCTCAAGCTCACCAAGGGTGATCGCGTCGCCATCCTCTCCAAGAATTGCATCCAGTACATGGAAGTGTTCTATGCCTGCGCGCGCTGCGGCTTGATTGCCCAGCCGCTCAACTGGCGGCTGAGTGAGCCCGAAATGGCGCGGATTCTTGAGGACGGCGAGCCTGCCGTTCTGATTGGCTCCGAGGAGTATGCCGAGCTAACAGGTAGTCTTGGCAAGGCGACGAATACCCCCGCAACACTGGTTTTCACCACTGCCGCTGACTGCGACTACGAGCAACTGATCGCTGCGGCGAGCGATGCGGAACCCGCAGCCTCTGCAGGGGTCACCAGGGATGATCCGGTGCTCATTCTCTACACCGGCGGCACAACAGGCGAGTCTAAAGGCGCCCTGCACTCTCACCACTCGCTCTATATGGGCATGCTGAATCAATCCATCGCAGAGCGCATCGTACCTACCGACGTGTACATGCTCACCGGACAGATGTTCCACATTCCGGTTGCACTCGCTATGAACTACATGGCCCACGGCTGCCCCGTGGTATTGATCAACTTCGACGCCAAATTGGCACTGGACGTGATCCAGCAAGAACGCGTTTCGGCGTTTCTGGGCATTACCACCATGATTAACTGGATGATGGCGGTCGAGGGGTTTGAAGACTACGACCTCAGCAGCCTGCGGAACTTTCAATATGGTGGCGGCCCCATGCCACGTTCGGTAGTGGAAGCTGCGCTGGAGGCTTTCCCCTGCACTATGATTCAAGGCTATGGTCAGACTGAGGGGATGACGATGACCTTCCTGTCACAGGAGGATCACCAACGGGCGGTGACCGGTGACCATCCCGAGCGGCTTGGTTCCTGCGGCCGCGAAGGCTTTGTTTCGGAGATCCGTGTCGTTAACCCTGAAGGCGAACCCGTACCGAGAGATGGTCAGACCGCCGGCGAAATTGTGGTGCGCTCCGAAGCGAACATGCTGGGGTACTGGCGCCGACCGGATCTCACAGAGCAGACCATACGCGGGGACTGGATGTGGACTGGCGATATCGCCACCTGGGACGAAGAAGGCTACGTATTCATTGTTGATCGCGCCAAGGACATGATCATCTCCGGCGGCGAGAACATTTACAGCACCCAGGTCGAGGCAGCGATTCACCAGCATCCTGCGGTGCTGGAATCCGCCGTGTTTGGCGTTCCCGATGACACCTGGGGCGAGGCGGTGAAGGCTGTAGTCGTGTTGAAACCCGGGCAGACTGCGACCGAGGAAGAGATTATTGCCGAGGCGAGCAAGCATCTGGCCTCCTATCAAAAACCCAAGTCGGTCGACTTCGTCGACGCACTACCCAAGGCCCCCACCGGCAAGATCCTGAAACGGGATCTGCGCGACCCCTACTGGCAGGGTGAGACGCGTCAGGTATGAGCGCACTGCTCTCGGAAGATGTGCTGTCGCACATTGGCAAACAGAGCGAGCCCCGACGGGAGATCGTGACGCGGCGCGATATTCGCAAATACGCGATCGCTACCGACAATCGACAGGCGAAATATCTCGATGGTGACGTCGCGCCGCCACTCTTCCATCTGCATTTATTCTGGGACGTCGTGCCGCTGAGCGAGCTCTCGCCGGACGGCGTGTCTATAGATTCGTTGCTACCCAAGTTCCCGTTGGAGAAAGCGATGGCAGGCGGCCTCGACATCACCTATCACAAGCCGATCAAACCCGGCGATTGGCTCACCGCAACCCGCACCTTGACCAATATCTATGAAAAGGCCGGCCGCAGCGGACCGCTCATCTTCTACGAGGTGTTGATGGAGGTGCGGGGCGATGACGATGAACTGGTGGTTACCGAAAAAACCACGAGGATTCTGCGATGAGCCCTGCGCCAACCGTCGGCATGGCGATTCCCGAGCGGCAGCACTACTGCGACGAAGTGCAGCAGATGCTGTACAACGCCTCACTCTGGAACGGGCACCGCATCCACTTTGATATGCCCTACGCCACCGAGGTCGAGGGCTACCCCGGCCTCGTCGTGGCCGGCCCACTGATGGGCGACTGGCTACATCAAGTGGTCGATGAGTGGCTGGGAGACGCAGGCATGATCACGGGCATTGAATACTCCAACCGCATTGCGGCTTACGTTGGCGAGACCGTGACCGCAGGCGGCACCGTCACGGCCTATGACGAGGCGACTGGCGAGGTGGCGCTGGAGGTGTTTGTGAAGAACGAACGCGATGAGGTGCTCACGCCCGGCGTGATCACTGCAACATTAACGTCGGCGAGCTGAGAGTCATGAGTGTCTCGGGACTGGGAGGTGAGTTCGCGCTGATCGGCATGGCCGAGAGTGCCGTGGGCATCGTACCGGATAAAAGTCCCCGTGAGCTCTGTGTGCAGGTCACCCTCGACGCCATCAAGGATGCCGGGCTTACCCTTGCTGAGGTCGACGGACTCATTACCTGCAACGCCTTCGCCGAACCCATCATGTACCACGCCGAGGCGGTGGCCGAGTACATTGGCTGGCAGCCACGGCACTGTGTGACAGTTAATACGGGCGGCGGCACTACGTTCATGGCTCTGAATATGGCGGCGGCCGCCATTCAGGCAGGCATGGCAGACACGATCGTAGTCGCGATGGCCGATAGCCTAAGGAGCTTCATGAGCCGTGAGCAGGCCATGGTGGTGCAGTCGAGCTCCGGACACCCCCATTACGAGCAACCCTATGGGCCCACCGTGCCCGCTTACTACGCACTAATCGCCCGCGCCCACATGGACCAGTTCGGCACCACCGAAGCCCAGTTTGCAGAGGCCGCGGTGTCTTGCCGGGCCTGGGCCAGCCAGCATCCCAAGGCGCAGAAACGCGACCCCATCAGCGTAGAGGACGTCATGAACTCCCGTGCGATCGCTGACCCACTCAAGGTCTTGGATTGCTCGCTGGTTTCCGACGGCGGAGCGGCGGTCGTGATCACCCAGAAAGACCGGGCCAAAGACGGGCCTCATAAGCCGGTCACCCTGCTCGGCTATGGCGAAGGGCACGCCTACGAACACATCAGCCAAGCGAAAGATCTGACGACGTCAGCTGCGGCGCAATCGGGTCGCGCCGCTTACGCCGAGGCGGGGCTCACACCCGACGATATCGATCTTTTGCAACTCTATGACTGCTTTACCCCCGCCCTGCTCATTCAAATCGAGGATCTCGGCTTTTGCGGCAAGGGTGAAGGCGGCGCCTGGCTGGCCAGCGGCATCAGTCGACCCGGCGGCGGCAAACCTATGAATACCCACGGGGGCATGCTGTCTTATTGTCATCCCGGCAACCCCGGTGCGATGTTCGGCCTCACCGAGGCGATGACCCAGATGCGCGGTAACGCCGGTGAACGGCAACTGCCCAACATGCGCACGGCACTGTGCCATGCGCAAGGCGGCATTATGTCGAGCCACGCGACTATCATTCTGGGCGCGGAGGACTGACCGTGGCTAAGCCCATACCCCGCCCCACGCCGACCGAACAGCCCTTTTACGATGCCTGCTCGGAGGGCAAGCTGGTACTACAGCACTGCCAGCACTGTGGTCATGTCCTGTTTTATCCGCGCACCCACTGCGATGCCTGCCAGAGTGATCAGCTGGCGTGGGAAGACGCCAGTGGCGCCGGCACCATCGCTAGTTACACGGTGGTCCGCCGGGGTGTTTCAACCGATTTTGAAGCGCCTTATGTGATCGCCCTGATCGACCTCGCCGAAGGCCCGCGGATGATGAGCCAGATCATCGACGCTGACCCCGACGCCTTAGCGGTCGGGCTGTCGGTCAAGGTGGACTTTGCAGCGTGGTCAGAAGACATCACACTGCCGGTATTTCGTTTACACCCCGCACTGGATGGCGGGGGTGCTGGACCCTAGGCACTAACGGAGAGAGAACCATGAACAGAAATATCATTCCCGTGGCCGTCATTAATCCCAATGCCCCCGCTGAAAGTCTCGAGGCCAAGCAGCCCAACATCGATAATGGCGCCGAGATCTACGGCAAAGACGGCTATTTCAGCGCGGAGCACATGCAACGCGAGTGGGATAAGATCTGGACCGAGAGCTGGCTGATTGCCGGGGTCAGCACCGACCTTCAGGCGCCCGGCGACTATTTTTTATTCCGCGTCCGCAGTGAATCGATCATCGTCACCCAAACCGAGGAAGGCGTAAAAGCCTTTTATAACGTGTGTCCACACCGGGGTGCTCGGCTACTTACCGAGGAGCGTGGCAACAAGAAAGTCTTTGTCTGTCCCTTCCACAGTTGGAGTTTTCGCAACAACGGGGAGCTGCGCACCATCACCGATGAGGAAACCTTTCAGAACCCCGTGATCTGTCACCGCCCCGGACTCACACCGGTAGCCTGCGAAGAGCACGCGGGGCTGATCTTCGTCAGCTTGGGCGACAACCCACCTCCGCTTCAGGAGTCTATTGGTCTCCCGGAGGGCTACCTTGAGAACTACCAGATCGACAAGATGCGGGTGGTGCGCCATGTACGAAGCGAATGGGGCTCGAACTGGAAAGTCGGCGTAGAAGCGTTTTACGAAAGCTATCACCTGCACGCCATCCATCCGGAAACCCGCGGCGTGATGGGCGACCTGAACGTGCAGTACGACTGCTACCCCAACGGCGCCAGCCGCATGATTGTGCCGCTGGGGCAACCCAGCCCGCGGCAGGCGGACCAGACTACGGTCAACGAAGGCCTGCAGTGGATGTTGCAGGAAGCCGGCGTGGATCCCGGGGGTTTTACCGGCACGGCCGCCGATGTGCGCGCAGCGATTCAACAAGCCAAACGGGAGCGCTCTGACCGTCTGGGTTTGGGTTACAAGCGATTTTCTGACGGCCAACTCTCGGACAGCTGGGCGACGGGCATCTTTCCCAACGTGCAAATTGGCTGCCACCCCGAGGCCATCTTTTTGATGCGCTTCATTCCCCACGACACCGACCCCGAGCGGTTTTGGTACGACACCATGACACTCATGTTCCCGGTGGATGACCCCGATTACTGTCCGCCCGCGTGGATGGGACTGCCCGAGGGTACGGATGTCACCGGTAGCGTCCGGCCCGAGACCGAAAATTATCTGATCGACGAGGACCCCGGGCTGGGTCTGGTACTGAGTCAGGACGCCGCGTTCCTGCCGTCAGTGCAAGAAGGCATGCGCAGCAAGGCCTTCAAAGGACAGCTCTGGGGCGAACAGGAACAGCGGCTGCGGCATTTCCATGTGGAATTGGAACGCCGATTGAATGCCTGAGCTGAGAGGCACCGGCCCGCTCTCGCAACTGAACTTGCGGTAATGGAAGCCGCTAGCCCCCATCCAAACGCTCAACACGTGGCCAGCCCCTCATTGTGGTGGGATGGCCTCGAGCGTGCCGCAGTCGCGCCCCCCCTTGAGACGGACACTACCGCTGACATCGCGATCA
>JAHEJH010000178.1 GCA_024638905.1 Luminiphilus sp. | reverse complement strand
TAATCGCATTGGCGAGCTCGACAGAGGCCATTTGTCTTTGTGGCAGGCGGATTACAGCAAGTTTCTGGTCTTGAGAGAGCAGCAGGCTGAAGCTGAGGCGCGAGCTGAGGCGCTGTTTGACAAAAAGTTGGCGCAGGAGGAGACGTGGATCCGGCAAGGAATTAAAGCCCGCCGCACGCGCAATGAGGGCCGGGTCAGGGCACTCAAGGCCATGCGCGGAGAACGCGCGCAGCGCCGCGCGGCGCAGGGTAAAGGCAGCTTCAAGCTAGAGGAAGCCAGCCGCTCAGGACGCCGCGTTGCCGAGGCGCGAGGCATCGCCTTCCGCTATGACAACGAGACGGTGGTGGACGACTTCTCCACTATTATTCAGCGCGGCGATCGCGTGGGTATTGTGGGCAGCAACGGTGTCGGCAAAACCACAGTGATCAAACTCCTGCTCGGTGAACTCACGCCTGAAGAAGGAGATGTGCTACTCGGCACCCAACTCGAGATCGCCTACTCTGATCAACTGCGCGGCGAGCTCGACCCGGAAAAGGACCTCATCGACAACGTGTGTGGTGGACAGGAGTTCATTGAGATCAATGGCCAACGTCGGCACGCCATCAGCTACCTCGGTGACTTTCTGTTCGCTCCCAATCGCATTCGGACCCCCGTTAAGGCCTTATCCGGCGGAGAGATCAACCGGGCGATTCTCGCGCGTTTGTTCACCCGGCCCGCGAATCTGCTCGTCCTCGATGAACCGACTAATGATCTCGATATCGAGACGCTGGAACTGCTCGAAGAAATTCTGCTGGAGTTCAAAGGTACGATCATTCTGGTCAGCCACGATCGCCACTTCCTCGACAAGGTGGTCACTAGCCTGCTGGTGATGAAGGGCGACGGAGACATCGAGGAACAGGCCGGCAGCTACTCCGATTGGGAAGCCCGCGGTGGGCAACTTTCGGCGATGATCGGCGCCGCTGGCACTTCTTCTTGCGCTGCCCCGGTAACGACGTCCACTGCCGACGAAATCAAGGCCACGCCAAAATCAACGCCAGATCACGAGGGCGATAGCGCACCGCCCCAGAAGAAAACCAAACTGAGTTATAAGGATCAACGGGAGCTGGACGCCCTACCCGCCGAAATCGAGTCTCTGGAAGCCCGCCACGCGGAGCTGCTGGAGCTCATTGCTCAGCCCGATTTTTATGAGCAGTCACCCGACGACGTTGCTGCCACATTGACCGCCGTCACCGAAACGGAGCAAGCGCTCGATCGAGCTCTGGAACGCCTTGTCGAATTGGAGGGATGAGCGCAGCGGCGCTGCTCAAAGTACCGAGTCAGAGTTCCGAATCAGAGTTCCGAATCAGAGCACCGAGGCGACCGCCTCGACCACCCGGCCTAGGTTATTGGTATTGAGCCCGGCGATATTGATGCGGGACGAATCCAGCATATACACAGACTGTTCCGCTCTCAGGCGTTGCGCCTGTTCAACGCTGAGCCCGAGAAACGAGAACATGCCGTGCTCTTTGCCGATAAAGCCAAAATCTCGCCCGGTCGCGGTGGTTAACGCGTCCTCGAACTGACCGCGCAGGTCGTTAATGCGCTCGCAGATTTGCCCCAGCTCGGCCTCCCACGCTGATCGCAATGCCGGCGAGGACAACACTCGCCCCGCCAACAGCGCACCGTGAGCCGGCGGCATGGAGTACACACGGCGGGCTGCAGAGACAGCCTGGCTGGCCATCGCCTCGGCCGCGCGGGCATCGCCGCCCACAAACACCGCGGCGCCCGCGCGCTCGCGATACAAGCCAATATTTTTAGAGGAAGACACCGCGATAATCATCTCGGGCACGCGCGCAAGTACCGCGCGGATACCCGCGGCGTCATCATCGAGACCAGCCCCCATGCCCTGATACGCAAAGTCGATCATGGGCAGTAGCTGTCGCTCCGACATCAAGTCGGCCAACACGCCCCATTGTTCGAGCGTCGGATCGACACCACTGGGGTTGTGACAACAGCCGTGCAGGAGCACCACATCACCGGCCTGCGCCGCCTCCAGATCCGCCAACATAGCGTCGAAATCGAGACCCTTCATGTCAGCGGAGTAGTAGCGATAGGTTTTGAATTGCAGCCCCACCGAGCCAATCAAGGGGATATGCACCGGCCATGTCGGATCACTCACCCACACGGTGGCGTCCGGGGCGGCGGCGTGCAACACCTCGGCCCCCAACCTCACTGCGCCGCAACCCCCGGGGGTCTGTACGGCTGAAATGCGATCACCAAGATCAGCCATACCCGCTTCACCGAATACCAGTGAGCGGATCCCGGTCAGATAATCGGGATCTCCCTGAGGCGGCATGTACACCTTGGTCTGTTCCTCACTGACCAAGGCCTGTTGCGCTTGCTGCACCGCTTCAAAAACGGGGCACAAGCCCGTTTCATCCATGTAGACGCCCAGTGTGAGATCCACCTTGTCGGGGTTGGGGTCAGCGCGGCAGGCGGCCGCCAAGCCGAGAATAGAGTCGGGCGGAAGCACAGGAAGAGAATCAAACATGGCGAACACTCGGGAATCTGAGATCAAGCGGAGCGCGAAAGTATGCGCGAGGAACCGAGGGCCCTACAAGCCCTGTTATCCTGCACCTTACGCCTTTGGTCGCCCCTACTCGTCATGACCCAAAATGTCCCGCCAGACTCCTCGCCAAACGCCGACATCACCCCGTCGACGGCGGGTGAGCCCGCGTCTACCACGCTGTCAGGCGGGCGTGATGACCTGTTCGCCTCCCCCCTGTCTGACCCGGGACTGTTCCGTTTTGACGCGTCTGTCGCCTCGGTCTTCCCGGATATGATCAATCGTTCCGTACCGGGCTACGCCACGGTGGTAGGCATGACCGGCACCCTCGCCGCGCAGCACGCCCGGCCGGGTTCGCGGATTTATGATTTGGGGTGCTCCTGGGGTGCATCGCTCCTATCGGCGGCGCGGGAACCCGCCTGTGATCGATGCGATCTCATCGGTATCGATAATTCCAAGGCGATGCTGGAGCAGGCAAGCAGTCACTTGGCGCAATTCCCTGAGGCGAGCCGCATTGAGCTGCAACGGGCGGACGTACTCGATACCCCGCTCGATAATGCCAGCGTGGTGATCATGAACTACACGCTCCAGTTCATTCCTATTGAGCAGCGCGAAGCGCTACTGAAGCGCATTCGTGAGGCAATGATGCCGGGTGACGTGCTGATTCTGTCGGAGAAACTCACCCTGCCCGACCCGCGTCTGAATGAGTACCTAATCGACCTGCACCACGATTTTAAGCGCCAACAGGGCTACAGTGATCTCGAGATTGCCCAGAAACGGCAGGCGCTGGAGGATGTGCTGGTGCCCGAGACGCGAGAGGCGCATGTCGCACGCCTCAATGCAGTGGGGTTCAGCCGTTGCGACGTCTGGTTTCAGTGTCTGAACTTTGGCTCGCTCATCGCCATCGCATGACATCACCCGCCGCACTTGAACACGTACTTCCCCCCGAGCTCCTTCGCGACTGGGAGGCCCTCAGCGCGCGCTGGCAAGCCGGGCCCCTCTCAGAGTGGCTGACGCTGCTACCCGAACAGTTCACTGCGGGTTTGTCGCCGGCCCGCTATGGTGATCTCCCTCGCTGGCGGGACGCCCTCGCCAGTCTGCCGCCACTCCCAACCGCTGACATACAGCTGAATACCGCGCGCGTGGGCGTGTCAGGCACCGCTTCGAGCGAGACGATGGAGGCCTTGCGCGATGCCTTGATGGGTCTCCACCCCTGGCGAAAAGGACCTTTTGAGCTCTGCGGCCTGCATATCGATACCGAGTGGCGGTCCGACTGGAAATGGGATCGTTTGGCAGATGCTGTCGCGCCGCTTGAGGGCAGACGGGTCCTCGACGTGGGCTGTGGCAACGGCTATCACTGCTGGCGCATGTTGGGCTCAGGTGCGGCAGAGGTCGTCGGCATCGATCCCACACCGCTCTTCGTCCTGCAGTTCAAAGCCGTCCAACACTACCTGCAGCAGCCGTGCATCCACGTCTTACCCATGACGCTGGAAGCGATGCCAGAGCACTTGCCCGTGTTCGACACGGTGTTTTCGATGGGCGTGCTGTATCACCGACGGGACCCCATGGAGCACCTGATGAGCTTGAAACACAAACTGGCACCCGAAGGGCAGCTAGTGCTCGAGACGCTGGTGATTGAGGGCGATGATGACGCGCTATTGGAACCCAAGGGAAGGTATGCGCGCATGGGCAATGTCTGGCAACTGCCGAGTCCCGGCCTTACCGCACGTTGGATCAAGCAGGCGGGCTTTAGCGAGATCGAGATCGTCGATGTGGGTGACACCTCGCTGGAAGAGCAGCGGCGCACACCGTGGATGACGTTTCACTCATTGGAAGAGTTTCTGAACCCCAGCGATCACACCCTGACGATAGAAGGCTTCCCCGCGCCGCGGCGCGCGATACTGACAGCCTATCGAACGTGACACTTTCGACCACCAACGCTCGGGCGGCAACGCTCACAGCTCAGCAGCCTGTTTGAGGCGGTAATGTCCGGGTTTAATGAAGCTGCTTCTCTTCTGCCGAGGCATCAAACACGATATCGAACACCTCACGGAAGCTGCGCACAAAATGCACCGTGATGCCCTCGCGCAGATAATCGGGCAGCGCCTCGTAATCCCCTTTGTTGGCAAAGGGCAGAATGACCTCAGTAATGCGCGCGCGCCGGGCAGCAATGACTTTTTCGCGGATACCACCCACCGCCAACACCTGACCCGTGAGCGTCAGCTCTCCCGTCATGGCCAGAGGCCGGGGTAAGCGCTCCCCCCGCGCCAGCGACACCAGCGCCGTCGCCATGGTGACACCAGCACTGGGGCCGTCTTTGGGCGTCGCCCCCTCGGGGACGTGCAGATGCACCATGGACATATCAAAGAAATCTGTCTCGCAACCGAACTCCCGTAAATGTGCAATGACATAGCTATAGGCAATCTCGGCACTCTCTTTCATTACATCGCCCAACTGACCAGTGAGCTTGAAGCCGCGGTTCAGGGTGTGGATCTTGGAAGATTCAATGCTGAGCGTCGCCCCGCCCATGGCTGTCCACGCGAGCCCCGTGACCACGCCTCGGCCACGCTGAGCACGCTCGGGTTTAAATCGCGCCTGACCCAGAATCTCTTCGACCTCACGCTTGCCAATGCGCACCCGTTTGATGTCTTCCTCCACCATTTTCAAGATGGACGCTCGCACCAGCGAACTGAGCCGCTTCTCCAATCCCCGCACACCCGCCTCCCGGCTATAGGCATCAATAACCAAACGAATGGCGGCGTCGTTGATGCGGATCTGATTGGGTTTCGCACCGTGGCGCTCGAGCAACTTCGGCCACAAGTGATTTTTGGCAATCGCCAGTTTTTCCTCGGCGATGTAACCCGACAGCCGTATCTCCTCCATGCGATCGAGGAGCGGTCCGGGAATCGTATCGAGTTGATTGGCGGTGCAGACAAACAAGACCTTAGACAGATCCACCCGCAGATCGAGATAGTGATCCAGAAACTCGCTGTTTTGCTCGGGGTCTAACACTTCCAACAAGGCAGAAGCAGGATCGCCCTGAAATGACGCCCCGATCTTGTCAATTTCATCGAGCATGATCACGGGGTTGGCCACCTCAACCTCTTTCAGCGCCTGCACGAGTTTTCCGGGCATGGCCCCGACGTAGGTGCGCCGGTGGCCCTTGATCTCCGCCTCGTCGCGCATGCCGCCCAAGCTGAATCGATAAAACTTACGACCCAGAGCCGCAGCAATCGATTTGCCGATGCTGGTCTTACCCACCCCCGGCGGGCCCACCAGCAACAGAATAGATCCATCAATACTGCCCTTGAAGGCGCCCACTGCTAAGAATTCGGTGATGCGCGCTTTGACGTCATCCAGTCCGTCGTGGTGCGCTTCCAGTGCGACCCGCGCCTGCTTGAGGTCCAGATTATCTTCTGAATACAGGCCCCAGGGGACGGAGGTTGCCCAGTCCAGGTAGTTGCGGGTCACACCGTATTCAGGGGACCCCGACTCCAGCACCTTCAGTTTGCTGAATTCTTCTTCGATACGGTCACGTACTTTTTGCGGCGGGTGCAGGTTTTGAAGCCGCTGCTGGAAGCGGTCAAGGTCTGAAGTATTGTCATCCTTGGAAATGCCCAGCTCTTTCTCGATCACCTTCATCTGCTCTCGCAGAAAGAACTCACGCTGATTCGCCGAGACCTTCTCGTTGACCTGAGTGCTGATTTGTCCCTGTAGC